>NZ_JBBMQY010000004.1:0-291780 GCF_038900255.1 Pseudoalteromonas sp. AS84
TAGCTCAGTTGGGAGAGCATCGCCCTTACAAGGCGAGGGTCACTGGTTCAAGTCCAGTATCACCCACCACATATAAATACCATCAGACAACTCTTTATATGATAACTTCTCTAGTAATAAATCCTCTTTCCTATGTTAAAAGTATTTAATAACTTTATAAAAACTCAATATATAAATCGTATGTAATTAACTTAGCCTTAAGAAAAAGAGCATCGCCACCCTTTACAAGTAATGACGAGGGTCACTGGTATCAAGCCAAGTAATCACCCACCACATATAAGCACCATCAGATAATTTATCTAATAACTCCTTTAATGATAACTTCTCTAGTAATAACTCTTTCTTCCCATATTAAATACATTTCATATTTTTATTAAAATCTAAGTTTCTATATCAAAGCACTCATCAAATATGTTATTCGGCTCAGTACTTTCGTAGTTAGATAAACGTATTAGGCAAAGTTAAGTACCTAATAAATACAGCTATCATTTAAATTCCCTTGTAAGCAGTTAAACTGTTGATTATAGTCTGTGTTAAATACAATTACGCTTAAGCCAATGCCAACTAAGATTTATTCAAAAGCCAAAATACTTATAGTCGAGGAGCAACCACTTGCCCAAAGCTACATGAAACAATCGTTAGAAAGGCTTGGCTTTCGGCAGTTGCGCTTTGCCGATCATGCAAACTCTGCAAAAGATCAGTGTTTAAGTGAAGAATTTGATCTAATAGTTTGCTCATTTAACTTAAATAAACACCAAGATGGCTACCAACTTTATGAAGAGCTACGTGTAAAACATCTTATAAAAAGCTCGACTGGCTTTATCTTCATCTCAGCAGAAACAAGTGGTTCACTAGTTCATAGTGTTCTTGAACTCCAACCTGATGACTTTTTAGTTAAACCTTTTACAGTGCAAGAGCTCAAAACACGCATTGAACGAATTTTAAAGCGTAAGCACGACTTACAAACAATGTATTCATTAATTGATGATGGTAACGATTCAAAAGCTATTAAGTTTATTGATACCGCTCTGGATAAAAAAAATAATAATTACAGTCCTATCCTACTTCGCCTAAAAGGCGATGCCCTACTTCGTTTAAAACGAGCTCAGGATGCAAAAGACTTTTTTAAGTCTGTTCTCGACATTCAAAAATTTGCTTGGGCAAAAGTAGGCTTAGTAGAGGCACTTATAGCGAATAACGAACATATTTTGGCGCAGCGAATGCTCAAAACAATGTTAGAGCGCCAAGAAACTCGTTTAGTAGCCTTGGATTTGTTGGGCCGATTAGAAATAAAGCTAAATCAGTTTGAGCTAGCACAAGAGTTTTTGAGCCAAGCCGCGGAAATTGCACCGCGAAATATCACACGTCAAAAATCGCTAAGTAATGTCTCGCTAATTAATCACGACTATGAAAAAAGCTATTTAACTCAAAAAGATATTGCCACCTTCGCAAAGCACTCCATACACGACCACCCCGATGTATATTTAAATGCAGCACGTGCAGGTATCGACTTTGCGCTAACGACTGATCAAACCGATCAAATTCAACGAATTTCTAGGCAAACTAATCAATACATTAATGATTTAAAAAAACAGTTTCCTAATAATACAAACCAAGCTCAAATTGATGTACTTAATGCACGGCTTCATTATTTAAAAGATGAGCACCAAAAAGCGAAAAAGCTAATTGAACAGCTTGATGATGACGATACTCATATCCGATCGGTTGATGGCGCACTTGATAAGGCAAAAGCATTTCATGAACTGGGGTTTCATCAAAAGGCGCAAACCTTATTTACACAAATAATTACCCACTGTGAAAGACACCCTGCAGTTAGCGACACAACCTACTTGCGTTATATTCAGCAGCAACAAAGTGAGCGACGCGATATTAAAATGGGGCCGAAAGAGCTTAATAACCATGCAGTTAATCAATTTAATAAAGGCCAATTAAATACTGCGCTAGAGGCTTTCACACAAGCGTTTAGAGTCATGCCTCGTAATCAAAGTATCGCACTTAATTTATTACAGTGCCTATTTGATTCAACCAAGCAATCAGGTAGTTCATTTAATATGGAACTTGCTAAAAGATGCTACGTCCTTCTTGATAAAGCTAAATTACAAGCAGATCAGACGCAGCGTTTAGATAAGATTTTGCACATAGCAAAAGAAATGAATTTAGATATTCAAAGCGCTAGTAAATAAAATATCAGAGCTTTTTCATTGATGCGGCATTAACGCAATAACGTAAACCCGTTGGTAATGGACCATCTGGAAAAATATGGCCTAAGTGCGAATCGCACACGTTACAAACCACCTCTATGCGCTCCATACCATGGCTTGTATCGCTTACATAGCCAATCGCTTCAATTGTCGCAGGTTGCGTAAATGACGGCCAACCAGTACCGCTATCAAACTTCTCATCAGCATCAAACAATAGATTATCACAGCAAATACACACATACTTACCAGGCTCAAGTAATGTACAACTACCCGAGCTATCTGGGCGCTCTGTTCCCTTTTTACGTGTTACGTAATATTCATCTTCTGATAATTGCATCCGCCACTGCTCGTCAGTTTTGACTACTTTTTTACTTGGGGTAGGATTGCCGTTGGTGGCAAAGTTAATAACATCATTCCACTTCAACATAATAGCCTCATTGAATAGTTGATTAACCATACTTAATAAATTTATAAAAAGTACGGTTAATTATTACGTTATTGAATACTCTAAAGATCAGCTAAAGAGTGTTGACCGTTTAAGGCTGAAATTGCCCAGCCGCAAAGCTAAATCGCCTTAGCTAAAGGTAATATTTTGCTTTTCTGAGTCGGTAAGTATTCGTTTAATAAAACTATCTAGTTCTGCTTTTTTTGCAGGTAAACTAACACTTATTTGGCGCTCGTTATTACTGTAAATTATTAGCTCGTCATCCTTTGTCGTTATGCGTTCAATACTCTCAATAAATAACCAATCTGGACCGTGCTTTTTATCAAAAAACCCCATCAAACTAAAAAGTAATAGGTGTTGGGCGTCTCGCTGAATAAAATCCTCTAACCTGTTCCTTGATTTAAATAAAGGCGTTAGCCTATAAACGCTTGAGCAAAAAACAAATACCCACAACCCAGATAGCGCTTTAAACCACATAAACTCTAAAAAATCAGTGCTAATCATTAAAATAATAAGCACTAAGCCTATTAGCGATATAGCTATCGCTATTTTTTTATTTACAGCGTCCACAACTAATCCTTTTTAAGTCGCTTTTTTTCTTCTGATGCTTTTTCTGTCGGCTCAGGCCAATCATTAAAGAAAACAGTTAAATAGCGGCTTTTCATCAAATACCACAGCACCCATAAAACAATCATCATTTGTACTGCTAAAAAAGATGAAAACCGATAATGACTATGTGCAGCTTGAATACTTAACCATGTTAAATCAACAACGGCACATAAAATAAGGGGCCAACGCATATGTCGCCATATTTTTGCTAACCTGTCGCTCGCACTGTGTGAATCTCGTGGCCTGCGTAAGCAAAATAAAATAGTCGGTATTATCGCAACGCTTCCAATTGCTATTGCGATAAAGAAATCATTTTTATTTTTAAAAAATAAAGACATTAAATCCAGTTCAGGTCTGCGGCTTAAAGCCGCTATAACCCAAATAAAATAGCCACGTAAAAGCACAATCACACTTAAATGAAATGCAATAGGCGTACGGTAACTTCCGTACTTATCCCAGTATTCTGGCCCATATCGGCTCATTATCGTTTTCCTAACCGTTATGCTTTATAAGCAACTCAATTAATTCATCTTCAGTTAGTATGTCTATGCCTAGGTCTTGTGCTTTTGTGAGTTTTGAACCTGCTTTTTCACCCGCCACTAACGCATCTGTTTTAGCCGATACGCTACCAGACACCTTAGCGCCCAATTGTTGTAATCGTGCTTTTGCATCATTGCGATTAAGTGTATTAAGCGTACCTGTAAGTACATATGTAAGCCCAGCGAGCGGTTGTTCTTCCTCAGAAGGTGCGCTCAACGCTGGCCAGTTTACGCCTTGATCTATCAGCGCATTAACAACCGCTAAATTATGCTCCTCATCGAAAAAACCACGAACATGAGCAGCTACTATTTCGCCCACGTCACTTACTTGCGTTAAACTATCAATGCTGGCATTTATTACATTTTCAAGGGTTAGAAAGTGATTAGCTAAATTTTGTGCCGTCGCTTCGCCCGCCTCACGAATACCCAGTGAATATAAAAACTTAGCAAGCGTAGTGCCTTTAGCCTCTTCAAGTGCTGTTACTAAGTTTTTAGCTGACTTAGGTCCCATACGTTCAAGCGACTCAAAATGTCCTTGCTTTAAAATAAACAAATCCGCAGGTGTTTTTATAAGTTCTCTATCTACTAGCTGATCAACAATTTTATCGCCAAGACCGTCTATATCAAGCGCTTTGCGCGAAGCAAAGTGCTTAATAGCTTGCTTTCGCTGTGCAGGACATACAAGCCCACCCGTACACCGGGCTACAGCTTCGCCTTCAACCTTTTCAACATGAGAATCACAGATTGGGCAAGTCGTCGGGAATTCAATGTCTCTGGCGTCATCAGGGCGACGCTCAAGTACAACTTGTGTTATTTGCGGGATCACGTCCCCAGCGCGGCGAATAATAACTGTATCACCTACTTTGACGCCCAAACGTGCAACTTCATCACTGTTATGAAGCGTTGCATTTGATACGGTAACGCCACCCACAAAAACAGGCTTCAAACGTGCAACCGGTGTAATGGCGCCAGTACGACCGACTTGAAAATCAACATCAAGTAATTGGGTTATTTCCTCTTGCGCCGGGAACTTATATGCAATGGCCCAACGAGGAGCACGTGCTACAAAGCCTAAACGCTCTTGTAAGGTCTTTTGATTGATTTTTATTACTACACCATCAATTTCATATTTAAGCTCACTGCGACGCGTTAAAATATCGCTGTAGTACGCAAGCGCGGCTTTTGGACCTTCAACTAATTTTGTTTCTGGGCACAAAGGTAGCCCCCAATCAGTCAGTTTTTCTAATTGCTGATAATGATCCTCAGGAATATTGCCATCAGCCACAAGCCCGGTACTGTAGGCATAAAACATGAGTGGGCGTTTAGCGGTAATTTTAGAGTCGAGTTGGCGTAAACTACCTGCCGCTGCGTTACGCGGATTAACAAATACTTTTTCACCGCGTTTTTCTGCTTCAGTATTTAGTTTGTCAAAGCCAGCGCTGTCCATAAATACTTCACCGCGCACTTCTAGCTCTTTCGGGTAATCGCCACGCAGTTTAAGTGGTACATTACGAATTGTTTTTACATTTTGAGTAATGTTTTCACCAGTAAAACCATCACCTCGTGTCGCTGCTTGTACAAGCACACCATCGCGATAAATAATTGAGACTGCCAAACCATCAAGTTTTGGCTCACAACAAAAAGTAAGCTCATCGGTACTCATTAAGCGCTCTTTAATACGGCGATTAAACGCAGTAAATTCTTCTTCACTAAAGGCGTTATCAAGTGAGAGCATGGGTACTTGGTGAGCTACTTGCTCAAACTTACTAAGTGCTGCACCACCTACTTTTTGTGTCGGTGAGTCGGCGGTTAAAAATTCAGGGTGCTCGGTTTCTAGTGCGCTTAGTTCGCGTAATAACCTATCGTATTCAGAATCAGGAATGCTGGGGGTGTCGAGCACATAATAGTTATAGTTGTGTTGCTCTAATATAGTACGAAGATGATTAACTTGCTCACTAATGCTGCTAGACATTTAAACCTCAATAAACATAAAAAAAGCCACTTTGACGATTCACCGTCCAGTGGCTTATAAAAATATAATGTGTGCGTTATTTACGCTGAAAAAGAACGGACCTGCTCAACATATTGTCTTACGCGATCTACGGTCATTTCATTTCGCTCAGCATCTAAAATTTGTGCACCAAATTCATCCGCTAACTTTTTAGCTGCGCTGTGCAACATATTAAATGCAGCTAGGCCATCGCCGTCGCACGGTAACGTCATAAATAAGCTTACCCCAGCGGTACTAAATTGTTCCATATTATCAATATCAAACGTACCTGGGTTGTACATATTTACTAATCTAAATAAAACAGGGCCTTGACCAGCAGGATCTAAGTGGCGATTAAAAAAACCTTCCTCAGAATATTTAAAACCTAAAGTATTAACTGCTGGCAATAATTTACTACCCTGCATGCTAAGCTCTTCTGGCATTTGAATATGTACGATAACAAAGTCAGACATTTGAGCTGGTGCATCTTCAGCGCTTTGCTCTTTTTCTTCTTGGTCATCCACTATTTCTAGGTCATCTTCAATCGGCACTTCTGGCACGCTTGTATCAATTTGCGGCTCATTTGCATCAAAGTTAAGCTCACCAAATTGTGGCTCATCTCGTTCGTTTTGCATTGGCTCTGTTGGCTCAGCCTCAGTACGAAACGGTTTAGATGAAGCTGATGCGCTTTCTTGTAATGGCTCAACCCGTTCGTTATCAGATACTTCTGGGCGGTCTTTTTTTCTAACAGACCACAATCCATGTATTAATAAACCACCAATGACAACTACACTGATAATGATTAAAACCCATCTTAATTGTTCGGCCATCCCCTCACCTTTTATTATTTGATATGCCTAAAACCTGTATATTAATCAAAAACTAATATACTTGTTATAAAAATTTATGCATGTGCAAGTTGCACAGCTTGCTCTATATCTACAGCAACCATTCGCGATACGCCAGGTTCTGCCATAGTAACACCTGTTAATCTACCTGCCATTTCCATCGCAATTTTATTATGACTAATATAAATAAACTGCACTGATTGTGACATTTCTTCAACCAAACGGCAAAAACGCACAACGTTGGCATCATCCAATGGTGCATCTACTTCGTCCAGCATACAGAAAGGAGCTGGATTGAGCCTGAATATAGAAAACACTAATGATAATGCGGTCAGCGCTTTTTCTCCACCACTTAACAAATGAATTGTTGAATTTTTCTTACCAGGTGGTCGTGCCATTATACTAACACCACTTTCGAGTAAATCGTCACTGGTTAATTCTAAATACGCACTACCACCACCAAAAACTTTAGGAAATAGTTCAGCGAAGTCTTCGTTAACTTGATCGAACGTCGCTTTAAAGCGTGTTTTGGTTTCAATATCAATTTTACGAATTGCACCTTCAAGGGTACTTAACGCTTTTGTTAAATCATCTAATTGATTATCAAGATAATCACTACGAGCTTTGGCTAAATCAAACTCTTCTATTGCCGCTAAGTTTACTGCACCTAATTTATTTAACTGATTAGTAAATCCGGTTAACTGATTTTGCGCCGCACTTAAATTCAATGAATCTGGTAATTCATCAAGTATTGCTTTTAAGCTTTGTTTCAATTCTTCTAATGGCTCGAGCGCAACTTGCGCTTTTATTAATAAGCTTTGCTCTTCAATTGTTAACTTTTGATGCTGCTCTTGCAAGCCCGCCAGCTCGCTTTGCGAACTTTTAAGGCTTGCCTGTTTGGTATTTAAGCTTTCTTTAGCCTGAGCTAATTCTTTTTGTAGTAATATCAGCGCCTGCTCACCTTTTTGATGTTGCGCTAAAAGCTGCGTTATTTTATCGCCCAGTTCTTGCTCTGGTATAAGCAGCTCTTCTATTTCATTAAGTAGTTCTTGCGCACCTTCAGATGCACTAATGTGCTCCTGCTCTGCATGGCTCAATTTGGTTTGGCTTAACTGCCATTCACTGCGTGCCTTTTGCTCTGAGAGCGTTGCCTTATGCGCTTGCGTTTTATATTGCTCAAGCATGCTTAATGCTTCGCTATAACTTTTATCACTTTGTGAGCGCAGGCTATTTGCAGCGTCTACCTCATCCGTTAAGTTGAGTTGCTGCTCATTTAACACTTCAAATTGCTCTGTTTGCTCATCAAGCACGGTATTTAATTGCAAAAGCACAGTAGTTAATTGCTGTTTTTGTTGCTGTAGCTTTTCTAGTTGCAGCTTAAAGTGCGCTACTTGCTGTTTAAGCATATCACTGCGAGTACCGGCTACTGCTATATTTTGCGCAAGCTCATGTATGGCTTCTTTAAGCTCGTTTTGGTCGTTAATTAACTTTACTTGCTCGGCTGTATGTTCATCACGAGTACGCGTTACTTGTTTTAGCTCATCCTCGGTATTGGTTAACTGCTGAGCTTTATCCTGCAATTGCTTATGTTTTAAAAGCAATGAGTTTTCTGCATTTCGATCAGCACTTACATGCCAGTTACGACCATATAAAGCACCGTTTTTATCCATAATGGCTGTATAAAAAGCATCGTTTAAGAGCGTTAAATCACCGCTCTCGCTATAAGCAATACGCGTTAAATGTTCTGGATAAACACCGCTTGTTATGAGTGCCGATAAGCTATTTTCAGCAATGTGCTTACCACTCATTGGCCACACACTATTATCAGCTTGCTGCTCACTTACATTTAAGTGCTCTAGCGATTTAAGTGCTTGCTCTATTAAGGGCTCAAAGCCTTCTTTAACACTTAGCTGATTAAACAAACCATGAGTACTTTCACTTTCTTCATCAAGCCCTAATGTACTTTTAAGCCCCGTTATACTGGCTTTTAACTCGTTTATTGTTTGAGTAAGCGTCGAATATTGCTTCTGTGAGTTATTAACAAGCTCATTTTGTAATTCAAGCTTAGCACTGCACTGCGTGTGCGCTGTTTGTTTAGCGGCAAGTTCTTGAGTTAATGTTTGTGTTTGCTGTTTTTGCTCTGTTAATTGTTGCTCTACATCACTACTTTGTAGATCCGTAAGCTGCGCATTTGACAGATCAATTTGCTCGTTAACGTGGCTTATTTGCTGCTGAGTTTGTTTGATGTGACTGCTATGCAGTTGTGCATTATTCTTAAGTTGTTGCTGTTGCTCACACAAAGTTTGCCAGTGTGTATTGTGGCGCAGTTTCAGTGCTAATAATTCCTCAAGCTCATGTGTTAACGTCTTAACTTGCTCTTCGCACATTAAAGCGTTTTCACTTGCTTCTTGCAGGGTTTCATTTAGTTGTTCACACACAATCTGCTGCTGCGTTTTAATCTCCGTACTATGAGTTTGGCGCTGCTGTAATTTAATTAAATTTTGTTTAAGCGTTTGAGTTTGTTGCTTTACATTTATTTGTTGTTGCTCAGCGCGGGTAAGCTCGGTGTGTATTACATGTTGCTGGTGCTGTGCATAGCTTAATTTATCTTGCTGAGCTTGTACTTGACCTTCTAAGCTTGCAAGTACATCGTCATGCCCTGAGTTAGCGGTTTTAAAAAACGAAACTTGGTCGTTCAGTTTTTTAATTTGAGTACTTTTTTCTAATTGCTGCTGGTGTAACTTTTGCCATTTTAAAACCGCAATTTGCCCTTTTAGCATGCGTTCTTGCGCTTTTAGCTCCCGGTATTTTTTTGCATCAACCGACTGCACAGCTAATTTATCTAACTGGCTTTGCAGCTCTTTACGCACATCTAACAAACGTTCAAGGTTTTCGCGGGTGCTTTTAATACGTGTTTGGGTTTCGCGGCGGCGTTCTTTGTATTTAGAAACGCCGGCGGCTTCTTCTAAAAATACGCGTAATTCTTGTGGTTTACTTTCTATTAAGCGCGAGATCATGCCTTGTTCAATAATCGCGTAACTTCGCGGACCAAGACCGGTACCTAAAAATATATCGGTAATATCGCGCTTACGACATTTACTACCGTTTAAAAAATACAGTGACTGACCGTCACGCGTTACTAGACGCTTAATGGCAACTTGGTTTCTGTCGGCAAATGTATTTGAAGGGCTACCTTTATCGTTATCAAAAACAAGCTCTACAGAGGCTTGCGATATGGCTTTTCGATTAGTTGAACCATTAAAAATAACGTCGGTCATGGCATCGCCACGCAGATTTTTAGCAGAGCTTTCACCTAGCACCCATCGCACTGCATCAATAACGTTAGATTTGCCACAGCCATTAGGGCCTACAACACACGTCATTTGATCAGGAAATGGAATTTTAGTGGGCTCTACAAACGATTTAAAGCCCGCTAATTTAATAGTGCTTAAGCGCATCTGATTGTTATTACCAATTTATTATTGTTATTTGTCATAAACAATTTAACCCATAATTTACTAATAGATTAAGCTTGTCGTTTAAAGTTATCTAAAATGATACCGGTCGCCATTGCAACATTAAGCGACTCTGCACCACCAAAAGCAGGTATGGTTATTTTGTCGCTCACTAATTTTGCACACTGCTCGCGTATTCCATGCGATTCACTGCCCATTAGTAAAACGCCTGAGCCCGTAAATTGGGTTTTATGTACGCTTTGTCCATCTAAAAAAGCACCGTAAACAGGTAACTTTAAAGAGCGTAAGTAATCAGGTAAATCTACTTGGCTTACCGATACCCTTACAAATGAGCCCATTGTGGCGCTAATTGTTTTAGGGTTGTAAGCGTCTGCGCTGTCGGTGCTAGTTACTATATGTTTAATACCGTACCAATCAGCTACTCTAATTATTGTGCCTAAGTTACCAGGGTCTGATACGCCATCAAGCGCGAGTATTAAGCCACTTGCTTTAGGTAGCTCTGCATTTGGCATATCAACAATAGCAATGGCTGCATTATTGCTAACTAGCGTGCTGGCTTTGGTGAGGGTCTCTTCATCCGCTTCAATAAAATTAGCGTGCTGATACTCACCTTGGTACGCATTTATAAATTCGTTTGTAGCAAAAATATTAACCGCATTTAATGGGCTGTTTAATAACTCAAGTACGTTTTTTTCACCCTGTACAAGGTATTGATTATATTGCTTTCGGTACTTTTTTTGGCCAAGTTGGCGAATAAGTTTGAGTTGGTTTTTTGAAATCATAGCAGCCCCATAAAATTGTCCATTAAGTATAACAGATTTCGTTATAACATCTGAACTCGAAAAGCAGCGAATAGGGTTAATTAATCTTGCTGGCACTTCTTTCAAAGGTCAGGTTAATACGAATAAACATACCTTTAATTGCTTCTAATTGGTTTGAATCATCAACGGTTGCTGCTAATTCGTTATAAAGATTATCAGACGCTTGCTTAAAGTTTTCATCAAACTTGCCTTTGGTTGCCAACATAAATGCACTAGCCAACGTGCGTTGCCACTCATTTAAATATTTGAGTGTGGTACCACCAGCAAGGTTCTCGCAAATTGAGTTTAATCGTATTGAAGCATGCCCTAAGTTTAAACCTGTTAATGCAAGGTCAGTAATGGCCCGTGTGTGTGAGCCCTGATCATAATTAGTTAAGCGTATTAATCTATCTGCCATGCGGCGGTTATACCAAATAGTAGGGGTTTGATGAGTATTTATTTCGAGTAAATCTTTGTAAGTTGCTTTAAAAACACGATGAACAAGTAACTGAACACTGGGGCCGGTAAATAACTGAAAAATCCAAAATAAAATACTCACGCCAGCAAAAATAGCGATTGCAGAGCTCAATGTATAATCAATTGAAAACGCTAGGCTCATATCCGTGCTGGGTCTAACCAAAATAGTAAATGGAATACAAAACCCTAAGCCGTATGGCAATGTTTGTTGCTCAGCTAAAAGCAGTAAACCAAGAAAATACGGACCCGCTAATACAAGTAATAATATTTCTAGTTGCCCACCACTTTGCGACAGTAAATTTAGCGCATAAAAAACAGTCACAAAAGTAGCAACAATTATACCTGCCAATAAACGTTTTATTACCACCTGCAAAATAGCTAACGGTATTCGCGCTAACATTATCGAAAAAATCACCGGTAAAATCATTATTAATAATGCAGCTGAAGACCCTGTATTAACCCAAATAAATGCGCCGATAGAAAAGACCAAAGCAGTTCTAAACCCTACTATAATGCCAGCCAATGGGTCGCGATATGTAAGCATACTAGGTGCATTTAACAATGTTTTATCGCGTTGCTCTAAAGCTCTGTAAGCCCGCAGTAAAATTGTTAAATCGTTAGCCACTTCCATGCTCACATTGAGCATGTGAGATTCAAATGGCGAATCACACACCGTATTTGCTCTATAGTCGGTTAGCTCTTTACGCAGGGCTTTAATCTGCTCGGCGCAGTAATCAAAATCGTCAGATTCTTTAATTTGTGCGAATACGTTTTTAAGTTTACTTATTAATTTGTCTAATGTAGGAGTAATAAGGTCTGAGTGGTTTCGTTGTAGGCGACCAATTATTTGAATTGAAGCCAGTAAAGAAAGTACTTTTTGCGACAATTGATTTGCCGCACGCGAGCGTCCGGGGCCTTTCGGTCCTTCGTACCTCACTGCGCTAGAGTCTTCATTTATAGACCCTAACGTTGCCATAATGCCATCTATTTGGTGATGGCGATTTTCGTGCGATCCTTTAGAATCAAGTTCCGTTACTAAATAATCTAAAGTTTGATTTATAACCGACCGTGCTTGTGCTTGCAGTAAATGTTTAACTTTTACTGGCCAAAATAAATGGCTAACAATGCCCGCACAAATCGACCCAATCACTATTTCGCTTACTCGCGCCTGAGCAATATCAAATATACTTTGACTGCTCACCATTGCCGGTGTAACCATAACTAAAAGTACGATAATAGCGGCGGTAACCCCTGCCATAGCAAATGCATAAATAAAGTTTGCTTGGCGCACCATTGCCGATAACGCAGAGTTTACCCCTAACCATAAAGCAAGTGCACTTAACGCTAAATAAGGATAAAGAATTAACTGGGTTAAAAGCAGTATGCCAAATAAACCACCTATTATGGTGCCTATTATTTGGCATATTGCTTTTTCAATAACGAGTCCGCTTTGTGGGCGTAATTGCAAAAATATAGCTGATACTAGCGCCCAATAAGGTCTATCAAGATTAAGCGACATAGCAATAGTCAGCGCCATTACCATCGCAATAACGCCCTTAACAGCAAAAATAATTGCCTGTTTTTTAGGAAAAAACAAATTCCTCAATACATCACCCAAAGCATTCTCCCTATTGAGTATTTAGATGTATTGTGGCGGTCATTCCGGCGCTAAGTTGTACATCCTCTGGCACCGAATCTAGTTTTATATCAACAGGAATTCGCTGAGATAAACGCACCCAATTAAATGTTTGCTGCACCACGGGTAAAAGTTGTGTATTACTTTGTGTGTTTGTATTTGCAATAGCTTTACCCACACTAATCACATGGCCGGTTAAAGCCTTGCCACCGCTTAACAGTGATATTTTAGCTTTTTGATTATCATGTATTAAAGGGATTTTGGTTTCTTCAAAGTAACCCGTAACGTAAAACGAGCCTGATTTTATAATGGCAAATACTGATGTGCCTTGAGCTACGTAATTACCTTGGCGTAAGTTTAAATTAATAATTTGCCCACTAACGGGGGCATACACTTTTGTTCTATCAAAGTTAAGTTGAGCTATAGCTTGATCTGTTTTTGCAAGTTCATAATTGGCTTTTGCTATTTTTGAATTAATGCGTGTTGACTCAAGCCCTTCTTCACTAATTGCTTGCTGAGTGTTTAAACCTTTTCGGCGCTCTAGTTTATGTTTTGCCAACTCCCAGGTGTATAAAGCATTTTCAGTAGTCGCTTTACTCCTATCAAGTGCCGCTTGGTAGCGTTTGTTGTCAACACTAAAAAGTAAGTCACCTTTTTTTATATTTTGACCATCTTTAATGTTTAGCCCAGTTACCCATCCCGACACATCGGGCGAAACGGTGACTATTTCAGCTCGAATACGGCCGTCTCGAGTCCAAGGAGTATGCATGTAATCAGTCCATACCCATCGTCCAGCAAATACAGCGGCTATAACAACGATTATGGTTAAAAGTATACGTAGATATTTTGTCATCTAATTTATCTTCCACTGAGTAGGTAAACGGTTAAGGCCAAATAACAAATAAATAAAGACACCTCAAACCAAGCCACCTTCCAAATACGATCGTGCCAATCTAAACGATGTAATATAAAACGTGTAATGGCTGTTAAAATAAAAGCGATAGGAAAGTAAATAATCAAAGGGCTAAACTCTACCCCGCCTAAAACAACAGCTTGCAGCATAATAAAAGTCCATACGTGTTTAAAAACGGTTAAAAGTAGAGTGCGATAAAGCAGATAACTAATTATATTAATTTTGTGCTTAATTTAAAATTAATAGCCACACAGTTTTAAGCCTACTGGTATTACTTATAGTCTTTTAATCAGCCACTTGCAAAACTGTGGTGTAATTATAAACATTGAATTTTGCACCAAATTTAGGTAAATTAACAAAAAAACAACATGGATATAATTTTAATGGAATCAATACACCCTACTCCCCCTAAAACAAACCCTCCAGTAAATGAACCCGCTAAACCAATTTTTAGCGGTAAAGTGCAATTTAGCGGTAAAGGTGGTGAGTTTTTTGGCATTTGGATTGTAAATATATTACTTAGTGTTATTACTCTCGGCATATACTCAGCGTGGGCTAAAGTACGTACACACCGATACTTCTACGGCCATACTCGTATAGATGGACATAGCTTTGACTATCTAGCAACGCCAATACAAATTTTAAAAGGCCGGATTTTAGCGGTTATTGTGTTTTTTATTTACACATTCTCTATCAGCTTTATGCCTATACTAGGCCTGTTTATTGCGATTGGTTTTATCTTTTTAATGCCATGGATTATTAACCAAGGTTTACGTTTTAATCTACGTATGACGCGCCATCGTAATGTTCGCTTTGCTTTTAAAGGCAGTTATGGCGAAGCTTTTGTTAACTTTATACTTTTACCTATTGCCAGCGTATTTACACTTTATTTATTAATGCCTTATGTTATAAAACGTATTGATAGCTATATCCATAGCAACATTAGTTACGGTGACAAACCACTTACTGTAAATCTAAAAGGCGAAACCTATTACCTAACAGCGCTTATTTGCTTTGTAGTGAGCTCTATCACTATGGTGGTATTTATGGGGATTTTAGGATTATTTGGCCTCAATTTAATAGATATTGAAAATCAACAAAATTTAGAAAACTCTGCAGCTATGGTTATGCTTCCTATATTTATGACTATTGCCTACGTGCTGATGATTGCTATTGTTTCAGCTGTATGGCACGCCGCTATTCGTAATCACATTTTTGATAACAGCCATTTTGAAGGCGTTGCTACATTTAAATCAGAGCTAAAACCAATTCCTTTCGCAGTTTTATTACTCACTAATATGTTGGCTATTGTATTTTCTTTAGGGCTTGCATACCCATGGACAAAAGTACGCACATCAAAAATGCTTGCAGATGTAACTAACGTCACTATTTATCCTGGTGCATTGAATCTGATTGATACCGAGCAGGATCAGCAATCATCATTTGCTGAAGAAGCTGCAAACGTATTCGATATTGACCTTTCTTTAACTTAAGAGCTCACCATGCATGTAAAGGGACATTTTTTTCCCAAAGCATCGAGTAATTATCAGGTGTGTGTGGCAACTATTAGCGACACACACATTGAAATTATTGACGATGAATATGTTATTGCTCGCCACGCAATCACAAGTCTTAACTTAAGTTCGGGAATGGCTGGACTTGCTGACGAACTAGACTTCGAAGATGGCAGTCGTTTTATTCCACTTGATGTAAATTACAGATGGCCATTTAAAGAAAATAACCATCACGTAATGGAACGCCTCGAAAAAAGTAAATGGACCATTTTAGCCGCTGTCATATTTACACCATTGTTTATGTGGTTAGTGCTTTATAAAGCCGTACCGGCCATTGCTGTTTACAGTGTTGATACCCTGCCACGTAATGTTGTAGAGCAAATGGGTGAGCAGAGCTTTACATTAATTAAAAAGATTGCGCTTGACCCAAGTGAGCTGCCCGCAGAGCAGCAAGCTAAAGTACAAGCGCATTTCAAAAGTATGCTTAAGGCGTTATCGCTTGATCAATCGGTTTATAGATTATCATTTTATAAGTCAGACAGCTTTGGCGCTAATGCATTTGCACTGCCCCATGGTCGTATCGTGGTCACCGATGAGTTAGCTAATCTACTTGCCGATAAACCCAATGCGCTAAAAGCGGTATTGCTACACGAAATGGGCCATGTAGTGCATCAACATAGCGTACGTATTACAGCACAATCTGCCGCAAGTACGATTGTATTAGCGGTTGTATTTGGTGATTTAGAGGGTGTTGCAGAGGTTGCGCTAGGTACCGGTGCATCGTTTGCTCAGCAAGGGTTTTCACGTGATATGGAACGCGAAGCCGACAGCTTTGCACTTACCCAATTAGAATCATTGGGGTATTCGAGCAATGACTTTGCTGATGCAATAGAAGCCCTGCAAGAAAGCCATACCAGCGAAAACGAACACCTAGAAAAAGTGAATAACTTATTAGAATATTTATCTAGCCATCCAAGTGCACAAGAGCGTATTGACAATGCTAGGAAATAATCGTGGTTATATTCAACTTGCTCGCTACATAGTGAGTTTAAGTTGGATATACCACGGTTTTTTCCCAAAGCTTTATCACGTAGCGCCACTTGAAAAGTTAATGACGGGCAGTGCTGGTTTTTCAGCAGAAGTGTCTGACTTAATTACACGCTCGGCGGGTGTTGGCGAAATTATATTTGGACTGTGTTTATTTGTGTTTTATAAAAATAAACATCTAGTCACTTTAAATATATTAGCGCTTATTGGGCTTTTATTCGCTGTAGTTGTTATGCAGCCACAATTACTTATTGAAGCATTTAACCCTGTAACCACCAACTTGCCGCTTATTGGGCTAAGCTTTATTTGGTTAAAAGAGATTAAGCTGTTGAATAATCGATATCTCTAAATAAAAAAGGGTGTGCAAATGCATACCCTTTTTTGTAGTACTTAATTTGTAAAATTAGTACTTATTTTTATGCGTCCACAAATGCAATAATTCACTGGCAATTGTTGCTGCGGCAATGGCGGTAAGCTCGCTTTGGTCATACGAAGGTGATACCTCTACCACATCCATACCCACCATATTTATACCTTTTAGCGCACGCAGTACTTTAAGTACTTTATCTGATGTTAAACCACCACACACAGGAGTGCCTGTACCAGGCGCAAACGCAGGGTCTAAACAATCTATATCAAACGTTAAGTAAACAGGTAGGTCACCTACTCGTTCAAGTATTTGCGCTGCAATATCATTTGCATGTAAATCGTTGGCTTGCATTGCATCAATCACAGCAAATTCATGTTTGCTTTGATCAAAGTCGGTACGAATACCTATTTGGATACTGTGCTCAACATCTATAAGCCCTTCCATTGGTGCATGATAAAACATAGTGCCATGATCAAATCGCGATCCATTGCTGTAGGTATCGGTGTGCGCATCAAAATGCACTAACGCCATTTTGCCATGTATTTTTGCATGAGCACGTAATAGCGGAAGCGTCACAAAGTGATCCCCCCCTAAACCTAATAGCGTTTTACCTTGACGAAGTATTTGCTCAGCAGCCATTTCTAATTGCGCAGTAAAATACTCAGGGTCGCCAACAGGGTAAGTAAAGTCCCCTGCATCGGCCACTTTTAAGCGCTCAAACAACGGAAATGTCCACGGGTATTTAGTGTCTTCCCATGCTAAATGAACCGATGCACGACGAATTGCATCAGGACCTAAGCGCGCACCTGGACGGCCCGATGTCGCTAAATCAAATGGTAAGCCTAAAACCACTACGTCTGCATCAATTGCATTAATGTTTTGCACCATAGGACGACGTAAAAACGTCATCCCATTTGAGTACAATGAGTGATCTGCGTGACCAAACAAAGTTGACATTACTTATAACTCTTCTAAATAAGTGTAGCCGTCAAGGCCGCTTTGCAACTCGTCTAAAACGCTTTGCTGTTCGTGTTTTTCAATTTTAGTGCTTACTAACTGCTCGTATGATTGCTGAAAACTTTCAACATCTAAATGTACATAGCGCATCATATCGGCAACAGTGTCACCTTGGTTTATTTCGGTAATACTTGCAACGCCTTGCTCATCCATATTAACAATGGCGCTGTGCGTATCGCCAAACAAGTTATGCATATCACCTAAAATTTCTTGATAAGCACCCACCAAGAAAAAGCCCATTAAATAAGGCTTGTCAGCACTAAACTCTGGCACTGGTAGTGTGCTTTCAATACCTTGTCCATCTACGTAATGCTCAAGTGCACCGTCTGAGTCACAGGTTATATCAAGTAATACAGCACGTTTTTTTGGTGCTTCAGTTAAGCCACTTAATGGCAATACCGGAAACACTTGATCAATGCCCCATGCGTCTGGAAGCGATTGAAATAACGAGAAGTTTACAAAAAACTTATCGGCTAAACGTACGTTTAACTCGTCAATAATAGGACGATGAAAACGGTTTTTATTATCCATGTGCTTGTTAAGTTCATAACAAATACGAATATTAATTTGCTCAGCCCATGCACGTTGCGATAAATCAAGTAAACCTAGTGCAAATTGGTTATGCGCTTCAGCTAAATCACCTTGGCTGTCGTGATAAATCTCAATTAATGCACGGTCATCCGTTAAATCAGTTAACTGTACAAACGATGCCCACATGTTTTTTAATAACAGGGGTGCATCTGCTGCTGGCGCTACTAACTCTTCTGGCGTGTAACTTTCAGTACCAATAACATTAGAAATAAGCACAGCATGATGCGCCGTAAGCGCACGACCTGACTCAGAAATAATAGTCGGCATTGGTTGCTCATATTGCTTACATGTATCACCAATGGTGTACACAATGTTATTTGCGTACTCAGCTAAGCTGTAATTCATAGAGTTATGCGATTGGCTACGTGTGCCGTCGTAATCAACAGCTAAGCCACCACCTACATCAAGGCAATCAATTTCTGCGCCTAATTTGCGTAACTCACAGTAAAAACGCGCAGCTTCGCTTACACCTAAACGTACGTCACGAATGTTCGCCATTTGCGACCCTAAGTGAAAATGTACTAGCTGTAATAAATCAAGTTGGCCTGCGTCTTTTAAACGATTAACTACATGCAAAACTTGCGATGCAGATAAACCAAATTTTGATTTTTCGCCGCCACTCGCTTGCCATTTACCTTTACCTTGCGACGCTAAACGTACGCGAATACCAATGCGCGGTTTTACGTTAAGCTCTTTTGCTTGGCTAAGCACCATATCTAGCTCAGAAAGCTTTTCAAGTACGATATACACTTTATGACCTAGCTTTTCGCCAATAAGTGCTAAACGTACGTATTCTTTATCTTTGTAGCCATTACATACAATTACGGCGCTGGTTTTTTCAGCCAATGCTAATACTGTAAGTAGTTCAGGCTTGCTGCCGGCTTCTAAACCAAGTTGCTTTTTTTCTACTTGTGCTTGGCTTGCTACTATTTCTTCAACCACTTCACGTTGTTGGTTTACTTTTATTGGGTAAACTAATAGGTAGTCTTTAGGGTAACCATAGTTTTCAATCGCAGTATTAAATGCGCCGCATAAGCTGTGTACACGATGGTGTAAAATTTGCGGAAAACGAACTAAAGCAGGTAAGCTTAAGCCTTTATCTTGTAGTTGCTTTGCGATATCTGTTAATGCAATGGTTTGCTCTGGGGCATGAGCCTTGGGCGCAACATACACATCACCTTGATCATTTATACCAAAAAAACCTTGGCTCCAATGACGAACATTGTAGCTCGTACGAGCTTGTTCTAGTGATGTTGTTTCTTTCATTTATCTTTCTCTTTTATTTGATGAATGCCAATAGTGAGTATCGGCTGATTGCGCGCATTAAAAGAAAAATAGGGATTCAAGTCCAACAAGTATTTTTACTCGTAACGAGTAATTTTTAAGATTACAAATACCCATTTTATTACACAGCCAACGAGCCCTTAATTAATAAGGCTTAGCTGCTAATTAACTTTATAATTTAGCAGTATATAGTGGACTATGCAGGTGAGTTTCACTTCCAGAACTATATAAGTTTTTGTTTAATTGATTACTACTTTGGTTATTGAGTCTGCTTTTGAAGATGTAGATCCAAGTTTGCGCCATGCTTCGTACTTTTCACTTTTGAGCCATGTAATACCTATGTACTCTTCCCAATTAACAAAATCGAGAGTTTTATAGCGCTCATCTGCGCAGCCACCAGCGCCAAATGCAACTCTGCAAAGCGTTAATGTAAGATACGTGCCATCGTATTTAAGGCGTTTATTGCTTTGGTTTTCTGGGCAACTAGACAATAACCGAGTTGGTATATTTAAAACAATGCTTGCTGTTTTTATACTGCCTTCACTAGCAACTCGAGTGATGGACGAGCAACCTTGTAAATAAAATTCATTGTTATTAATAACAACATCAGGCGTTAATGGCTCCCACCAAGGCGTAGGTAGCGAGGTAGTAACATTGGTTTTTAAAGGATTTTTGCTACAAGCAGCTATCAAAACAAGGCAGCCAAAGAGTAAAAAAAGTGATTTGTAAATATTCATAATTGCCTTCCTATCTCTGCAGTTTAATTTATTTGAGTATAGGATATTTTAACAAAAGGAAATTGGACGAGATTAAACACTTTTAGGTGCAAAAATAATAATGGCCATACCAAGTAAAGCAACAGCTCCACCAATAACATCCCACATAGTGAGCTTTACGCCATCAACAACCCATAACCACAATAGCGCAACGCAAATATATACGCCGCCATAAGCTGCATATACACGACCAGCTGCATCAGGGTGAAGAGATAATAGCCAAGCAAATAAACCTAAACTTAAAGCCGCAGGAATTAAAAGTAATATACTTTTATCCTCTTTAAGCCAAAGATAAGGAAGGTAACAGCCAATAATTTCGGCAAGAGCGGTTATGACAAATAGCGCGATAGTTTTTACTTCAAACATAACGTTCTCACGTAATTTAATTAGCTAAGTAACATACAAATGTTGTTACTTAGCTATTTTACTTATTCAGCTAATGCCATTGCGGCAAGCTTCATTGTACTCTCAAACGATTTAGTACCCGCTATAAACAAACCATTGTGACAGAATACGGCATCATCAATACCTGTTTCATCTACAAACGCTTCATCAGATAAGCCTGACCACGCTTTAGGAAGCGATTTTCTATCCTCAAACGATCCTGGCTCAACTGGCACAGTCTGTAATATCCATTGCCCAGAATGCGATGGGTAAACCATGTATAGTGCATCGCTTGATAAAATATGCACTGTTTTTTTCCACGGAGTGTATTTTTCAAGCACTATAACTCTGGCATCTTCTGCACTTTCAATTGCTTTGGCAACAATCTCTTTTGCATTTACACTTCCGTGAGCTGATGCGATAAAACGAATGAGCATGCGAGCTGCAAATTCAACAGCTTCATCAAAGCAGGTATCAAAGTTACTTTCTTCTTCCCATGTAGGATTAAACATTGAGATTGTTTGGCTCAAGCTTATTCCTTTTGACACACCTTCAACATGACCACAATCAATAGCGTCAATTGTTGAAACTAAGCCCGAATCAACTCTATCAGCAACGGCTTGGTTATCATCACACAGCGCTAAGCCATATTTTTTCCACACTAAGCCAAATGATGAAAAAGGAATGCCATTTTCTCGTTCGCCTGCACCACCACGTTGATGATGATCGAAGCGATTAGTTTCGGGGTCGTATTCGCCACCTACATCAATTACAAAGTCGGCACCCTCTATAAGCGCTTTATCGCGAGTACGTACCAGTTTAAACGTTGGCAAAACATGTTTAAGTACCGCAATACTAAAAACGTCATCTGCATGAAAATTACCATTGTGGGTTACTACTGTTATTTCGCTCATTTGTTTATTGCTACTTTTAGAAAAGATAAAAATTCTCGCTTTGTAAGTTAGTCACTAATTATCGAGGCAGATTTTATACGAAGACAGATGTGAAAAACAGTGAAGTATTTTTTGCATCACTATAAAAGACTTTCTTAAAGTGATTAGCGTGGTTATCTCGTTTATTGCAAAACAATAATAAGTAGCTTCTTAAAACTACTCTAAATTAAAATAAAACGAATAATCATGGACCTGATATTTACGACATATTGAGGTTTAACATGTCGTAGCGTTAATAAGCTTATTGGCTAAGCCCTAACTCCATAAATACACTTTGTGGATTATCTATATATGAGCCAAAACTGCTACAGCGTTTAAAGCCTAAATTTTCATATAAATTGATTGATTTTATTTGTTTTGGACCTGTTTCTAAACGTATTAACGGGATCTGCTTCTCGCCAGCTTGATGTAATAAAATCTGCATAATACGTCTTGATAGCCCTTTACCACGATGACTTGGTTTTACGTATAAACGTCTTATTTCGCCATAAGGCTGAGTATCAAATTTCTCTACGATCGCACCACAGGCAATAATACCTTCATCAGTTTTTAAACCAATAGCATACACATTAGGTAAGGTTAATTCGTTTAGCTCCAGAGACTGCGCTGTAGCAACAGGATATAAAGAATTTATAAGTCGGTCTATATCGTCAAATACATTTACTACATCGGGATCATTAGGGTTCAAATCAACTAACTGCATAAAGCTTCCATTCATTGTTATAAGTTTATTAAGCTTTAAATAATATATTCAAGCGGGCATAGCTTAGCATTATTTAACCAAAAAATCTTTAGTCCTTATTTAGCATATAGTTTGGGAAATTTTAACAGCTAGAAAATGCAAAATGTCCTTGTATATAGAGATTTTCTATTTGGTTATTACCAATTAGCTTAATTAAATGATCTATTTTGAGGTAAGAAAGTCGTGTCGATAACAAGGCAGAATTTTTAACATAGTTACCGCCAGATTTAATCCCTCTAAACGATTAAGTATTATTGCGGATTGCTATTAGCCCTATGCCATTTTAAATAACGTTCTTTATCCATAGGCTTTGCAACTAAGTAGCCTTGCATAGTATCAATATTCATTTTTGTAAGTAAGTCATACTGCTCTATTGTTTCTACGCCTTCTGCAACGACCACTAAGTTTAAGCTTTTACCTAAACTGATAATTGTTTGTGCGATATTAAAGCCAATCTCATTATCTAAAATCTTATCAACAAAGCTCTTATCTATTTTTAATTCTTTAACAGGAAACGCACTTAAGTAAGCTAAGCAGGAATACCCTGTTCCAAAGTCGTCAATCGAAAATAAAAAGTCAGCAGCAATGAGCTCTTTCATTTGCCTAATTGTATAATCTATATCGCTAGAGAGCATTGACTCAGTTATTTCTAACTTAATTTGTGATGCTCGAATATCAAATTTATTAATAATGTTGAACAACTCACCTTTTAAATTTGATGAATTGAACTGACTTTGACTAATATTAATTGAAACACTAAACGAGTTGTCAATTACAGCGTTTGCTTTAAGTTCATTAATTAAAATACATATATCATGCAAAACAATATTTTGTAGTTTTTGAATAAGACCGTATTGCTCAGCTATAGGTATAAATTCGTTTGCCGCTATCAGCCCTCTTTGAGGATGGTTCCACCTAATGAGTGCTTCAGCACCAACAACGTTACCTTGCGTATTTACTTGTGGCTGAAAGTAAGCACAAAACTCATTAGACGCAATTGCCCTCACTATATCGGTTTCTAGTTCTGCTTGCTTTTCGAGTAGTGTTTGCAAGGCTGGATCGTAAAAGCTACTGCTATTCCCCCCCTTATTTTTAGAATGATACATAGCTGTATCTGCAAATTTTAATATATTTCCAGCCTGTGCATTTACGCTATCAATTAGGCAAATACCTATGCTACAACTTACTTGGAATGCAAGGTTTCCCAATTCGAATTTATCATGAAAAGCCCTTTGAATTTCTTGAGCAACTGATTTACATTCTAGGATTGCTTGCTTTGTGTCTTGCCCTATGTGTTTAAGTAAAATAATAAATTCATCACCACCCGCTCTGGCTAGTGTATCTGAGTCTTTTATTATTGCACTTAGCCTTTTTGATAGCTCCACAAGTACTTCATCCCCTGCACTGTGCCCAAGTGAATCATTAATACGCTTGAAGTTATCTAGGTCTAAAAATAATAACGCCCCTATATTTTTATTGCACTTGATACTCTCTACACACGCGCTTAATCTGTCACTAAGCATTCTTCTATTTGGAAGTTTAGTTAATGGATCGTAAAAGGCGAGTTTGTGAACTTCTTGCTCAGCTTTTTTCTTTATTGAAATATCTCTGGCCATCCATATTACATGTCTTTTTGTAGGGCTATTGGGATTGTAATGATCTAAAACCGCAGCCCGTCCCTCAAAAACTATATTTCCTTTTAGTACATCTAATTCGTACTCAAAAATTTGCATCTCGTTAGTCGAAAGTGTTTTTTCAATAACGTCAATTATCATCTGCGCATCTTTTTGAGGAAGCAGGTCTTTAACATTTTGACCAATAAGATCCGTCGACGAATCAAGCAGCAACTCATTAGAGGTACCATAAACATCGGTATATGTGCCATCTTCACTTAAAATGAGGATGAGATCGGGCATTACTTTGGTGAAGGCTTTAAATTTTTCATTACTGTGCTGTAAATTAACGACAAGCTGTTTTGCCTTCTCAAATTCGTTATTTTTCTCAAGAGCGATACTTGAAAAGTGTACAAAAAAATCTATTAATTCTAAATCTTGTTCTGATGGGGTTTTAGGTGTGCTGTGATAAATAGCAAAGGTGCCTAACAAATCAGCTTGAGTCGAAAAAATAGGTGTTGACCAACATGACCTAAGATCAAACTTTAGCGCTAAATCTTTAAAGTCCTCCCACAGCGGTGAGGTTTCAATATTTTCTACAATTGTGCGCGACTTCGAGAATGCGGCAGTACCACATGAGCCGACTTTTGGCCCTATGTAAATACCATTAAGCAAATCACAGTACTCTGGATGAATATTAGGGGCTGCGCAATGAAAGAGCTGCTGGCCTTTAATTGATAAAATGGAACACCTTGCAGACTCATCATCAATAATCTGCTCTATTGATAAACAAATTTCAGTAAGCACCTCATTTAAGGGTACCCCTAATGCAATTTTAGATAAAATGCCTTGCTGGTGAGATAATAACTTTTTTAACCGATCCGTACCCATTTCCACTCACTCGCATTATTTATACATATTGATACAACAAAAAGTCTCATGCAGATGCTTTTTTCTATGTAGTAAAGTTCAGTATAGTCATGATTAGTAAGTTTATTCTTTTATTAATAAAAAACTAACCTGATCTACATTGATTAATCATAATTGCATATTACTAAACACCTATAGGTACTATATAACCAAAACCGCAACATTAAAGCTAACACTTTGTTACTTAAAAATACTGTTCAAAATTATTAAGCTATTTATACTGTAGCTAGTGATAAATATTTTTTGAGGTTACAGTGCAGATCACACAAGGTATGGAATATTTTTTTTCGGGGTTTAAATTAATTAGCCAAAAAGGGTTAAAGCGTTTTGTACTTATCCCACTTTTAATTAATGTTTTACTATTTGGTAGCTCGTTGTTTTTCTTATTTGGATGGCTAAGTGATAGCTTTAGCTACATTAATAATATGCTGCCAGAGTGGTTAAGCTGGCTTGAATGGCTAATGTGGCCAATTGCAGTATTAGTCGTATTATTTAGCTACAGCATGCTCTTTACTGTAATCACTAATTTTATTGCAGCCCCCTTTAATGCTTTATTAAGTGAAAAAGTTGAGCTCTATTTAACGGGTCAAAAAATTAATGATGACGGTTTTTCCGAATTAGTTAAAGATGTACCTAGAATGCTTGCCCGTGAGTGGACAAAGCTGTGCTATTACCTTCCTCGCGCTATTGGCTTTTTTATACTTCTTTGGATTTTACCTGTCATAGGTCAAATACTATGGGTTTTATTTACCTGCTGGATGTATGCGGTGCAGTATGAAGACTATGCATTTGATAACCATAAAATTGGCTTTAAGCAGATGAAAGACGATTTAAAATCTAAGCAAGGTTTATCATATGGGTTTGGTTTTGCCGTTATGTTATTAACCGCTATACCCTTTGTAAACTTAATAGTTATGCCTGTAGCTGTGTGTGGTGCAACACGTTTGTGGGTCGATAATTATCGGTCAAAATACCGCAGTTAATTAATAGGTTGCTGACTTTTCAATATTCAAAGGTCACCGCACCCGAGATAAAAAAGCACCTAAGGTGCTTTTTTTAATCTATTTTTAAAGCAATAAACTCAAGCGATGCACGCCTTGGTAATGCAACGCTTTGTTTATCTACTTCTTCGAAGTTTTTAATCAAAATACTAAAGCGCTGATTGTTAAAATTAACGGCTGTAACTTCACCTATTTTTATACTGTGGTTTTGCTGCTGGTTAAACAGCGTTAGTGTTCGCCCGTTTATACGCTCTACGAATAAGTAAGGTGTTTGATCTGGCATCTTTAAACGGATAACATTGATTTTACTTAACTCATGTACCGCCACCCAATTTTGACTCTGCATTAACGTATTATAACTACTAATGCCTTCAGGCTGATAAACAACATCTTGGCTTATCACGCATGTCTTACAGCCCTCTACTGATTCAACTCGCCAGTCAATAGCTGTATTTTTATAATATAAATTGTCATTTTTTAGTAACCATTCACGTGCATTGTTAGTATCGCTACATGCTATTAGTAAGCTTAAAAAACTACTACAAACAATAAACTTAATACTTAACCCTAGTTTCATATTAATGCTCTTTAATTGCTTTTAACTCAGCAATAATTGCACTACTTGGTTGCGCTTCTTTTATATAACTGGGCAGCGTTTCAATATACGTAGGCGAGCTTTGTAAATTACTTTGTAAATTATACACCTTACTATTATTGGTATTTGGCACGCCAAATCGATTACCTGCACTTTGCATATAAAACTGCAAATTAAGCATATTCCACTCATCTACATCACTAAGTATTGAGATTGTATTATCTTGGTTAGTATCAAAGCTGGTTAAGCTTTCAGTGTTAATTGCATTACAGTTAAAATCAACAGGTAGTGAGCCATTTCGATTTAACCCCTGTGCTTCAAGTATTGTGCTCTCATTTAAATCTGCTGAACTACCACTTGAATAATCAATAATAAAATCATCTGTAGAGCCTAAATGACTATTAGTATTTGGTGTAATATCACAACTAACATTGCCTGGATAAAAGCGCTCATAATAACGATCGCCTTCGTTATTACCTATTGTTGATAAACCCGCTAATTGATATAAATAATTCATAGAGCTTAAATGATTAGGCTTAAAGTTAACCTCTTCATCTCCACCATGGTATAAGCCTAAGTTATGGCCTAGCTCATGAAAGATAGTTGATGCTTGATAATTATAAGTTACATTGGTTGCTGTTTGCGTATCCAAAGTTAAGCCCCACCCCCCCATAGTTACCATTAAATCATTACCGCTGATCTCAGCAATACCCGACCCACTAATACTGCCATCTTCATTTCCACTACTTGCCATTAATAAGTAATGAAAAATGGGTCTGCGGGTTATATCGGTATATTCCATTTTATAAGTAAATAAATTAGGGCTACTTAAATCGTACTCAAACGGAGTATAGCTATTAAAAGGGACAACATTTCCGCCACCTAAATCAAAGTTTTCCGGCGCAATATCGCTATTTTGATCAAATAAATCACCTACATCAAAATGAACGGTGTAGCCTTTATTTGCAAATACACTAACAATTTTTTCAAGTGCAGTTCGATGAGGCGTTATTCCAACATCACTACTATCCATATAATCTATTTCAATAAATATATCTTTTTGTGAAGTACGCGCCCCCCATTCATACAGAGGCAGCCCAGCAAATGTTGATCCCTCTACCTCTGCGCAATCTGGAATACCGTCTTTATCATCATCTATTGAGCAAGTTATATCGTTAGGCCCTGCCGGAGTGTTGAATACTGAGTAGTTCCAGTCTGTATTTTGGTTGGTATCGGTTGCACCGAGCGTACGCTTTAAGCTGGCGCCCTGCTCTGGCAGTATTTGTGCAGCATTTTCACCTTGCCACTGCGAGGCTGATACTGGCTCTTGGGTTGAATTTCCAAACTTAACAAAATCGATAGTTTGTGTACTCGCACTATTAAGTAATTCTGCAAAACCATTTATGTACCAATAAGGCCTAATTTGATCATTCGCGTTACCAACAAGTACAAGCTTTGTATTATTTAATGACGCACTTGCTAAAAAGTCATCACCAAAGCGACTTTGTAAAATAATGTAGGCGCCATTTAAAAGCTCTTTATCAGGCAGCGCAAATACTTGCTCTTCACTCAGCGTACTATCAGACATATTAATACTGCGAGCTTTAAGAGAGTAGTCTTGTAAATTTACTGTTGCACCGGTGCCATTATAAAGTTCAACCCAAGGTAAGTCGTTACTAAATTGCACAGATGAAAGCTCTGTTATTTTTATATTTTGGCTAGAAGTTGTAAACGAGGTGGCAGTTTGCGCCAAAATAGTTGTGCTATCAAAATTAGCTAAATCAGCTGTAACACGAATAATATATTGAGTGTCTTCATCAAAGCTTGCGCTTAAATTTACAGTATGAAAATAAGTACTTGTGTCGCTGGTAGTACCCAACAAACTTTCAATAGTTAAAGCCAAGCAAGTAGTAAAGTTATCTGCTGACACTTGTATGCTTCCAGTACAAGTACCATTACTAGAATTAACGGCTAAAGTACTCACAAGCATAATATCTGAAAATGTAATGCTAACAGGGCTATCTACAAATACTGGTTCATTACTATTTTGTGGTGTTACATTACTAATCGTAGCGGGCGTTGAATCAATAACGGTAATACTTAGTACAAATTCGGTTGTGTCTTTGGTATCAGTCGCCGTTAACGTATAGCTTTGTGGAGTGATACTATTTACAGGAGGTGTGTAACTAAAACGTAAGGCTTGGGCATCAATAACACTAATTTGCGCACCATTTAAATCATCACCAAAGTCAATCTGTACGCTATCGTTATCAGCATCGCTAACAACTAAACTAAATTCAGTGGCTTGATTATATTGCACGCTAATACTTACATCATCTGCAGTTGGTGGATTGTTTGGTGCTAATATCACAACTGTTTTTTGAGCGTTATTTGTTGCGTTATCGTCATCTGTTACAGTTACTACAAAGGTAACATTGGTGTTTTGTGCAACAGTAGGCGCGTTAAAGCTAATACTTGTTTCTGCTTGAATAAGTTCAACTACAGGGCCACTTATTTGCTGCCAAGTTATGCTGTTAATACTCCCGTCACTATCTTGTGCATCTGCAACTAAGGTTACACTAACGCCTTTTTCAGCTTCTTCAGGGCCTGTAACAATAACTGTTGGCGCGCTATTTACTTGATTAATTAAAACCGTTTTACTCGCTTGAGCGCTTTTACCGGCATTGTCAGTTACGGTTACGCTAAAACCTAACGTTGTATTTTCAGATACATTAGGGGCAGTAAAACTAAGGACTCCATCTGCTTGTGTAAACTCAACATTGTCCCCAGCAGACTGAATCCAATTAATATTACTTATTGTTCCATCTGTATCTTGAGCGTTAGCAACCAAACTAACCTGTGCGTTAGCAAGTGCACTACTTGGGCCTGTAATATTAACTGTAGGAGCATTATTTTGAGAAGTGATAATGCCTGAAAATACTTGTTGTGCAGTAGCACCTGAATTATCACTAACAGTAACTGAAAAACTAAAGGTCGTGTCAGTGGTTACACTCGGTGCAGTGGCGGTAAGCGTGTTACCGTTAGAGGTGAACGTAAACTCAGGGCCGCTAAGTTGTTGCCATTGATAGCTGGCTATTTGTCCGTCACTATCACTTGCAAGCGCAGTAATAGTAAATGATTGGTTAGAAGCAATAACGTTACTACTAACAGAGAGCGTAACACTGGGCGCAGCGTTATCAGAGGGCGTAGTTGAATCACTACCTTCTCCGCCGCCGCCACAACCTGTGATTAAAAGTGATAAAAAAAGTAAACTTAGCCATTTATTAATATTGTTTTTTACCACTTTTAGCCTCTACATATTAACTATACAAATTTTGTGGCACCTTAGTAACGTTTAAATGAACGGTTATTTCCTCACGATCATGATACAGATGTTTAGCTTGTAACTCGTAATTAATACCTTGTTTCTCAAGCTCTTTTCTTATGATCGAAAGACATTCATAAACACTATCAAAGCGTTTTTTCATAGGGAGTTTTAAGTTAAATATAAACTCTTTTGCGTATGCATTTACTGCCCAGTCAATCATTAGCGTAGTCACTTTGGTTGGTTTTTCCACCATATCGCACACTAACCAAGTAATATTTCTTTTTTCTGGACGATATTTAAAACCATCGGCTCTAAAATGTTTAACTTGCCCAGTTTGCATTAAATCGTCATTCATTGGACCGTTATCAATCGCGCTTACAAACATACCACGGCGTACAAGCTGATAAGTCCAACCACCCGGGCATGCACCTAAATCAACACTGCGCATACCTGCTGCCACACGTGATTCACGTTGCTGTTCAGGAATAAATACATTAAACGCTTCATCGAGTTTTAACGTTGAACGACTCGGTGCATCGCTTGGCATACGAAGGCGTAAAATACCCATGAAAAATGGAGAATTATTAAAGCTATACGAGTAACCCACATAAGCCGTATTGTTTGTTAAAAACATGACATGCATTACTGGGCGGTTTGCTTTTGGCTCACGCAGTACTGTATTTTGTTTTTCGAGGGCTTTTTTAAGCGGCGTTGAGATTTTTTTACAGAACGTTAAAAGCTCTTTGCCTTCATTGGTATCTGGCGTTTCAACGCGCAGCTCTGAGCACAATGTAAAATCTTTAGCAGCTTCAACTACTGCACTTACACGGTCCTCTACTGGCATGTTTTCAAGCAATGTACCGGCAAACCATTGGCGTGCGAACACCATATTTTTAAAATCGACTTTTTTGATTATTTCGTCGCTGTGATGCGCTTCAAAACATTCGTAAACAACATAACCTGTATTTGGCTTTGCTTTTACATACCCTGCAAAACCCTGCTCTGCAGCATGAAACGTTATTTCAGCAGCGGCATCGTTTTCAAAACCACTACGACAATAAATCACAACACTAGACATATTAACCCTTAAACTCTTTAAAACTTAAATCGTGCAACTTGCACTAAAATAACAATCCAACCAATAATAAAGCACAATCCACCAAGCGGTGTTATCGGCCCTAGCCACTTCATATCTGTTAGAGCGAGTAAATATAAACTGCCACTAAAAAGTAGTGTGCCAGTTATGAAAAAGCCACCAGCCCAACTCAGATTTATGCCCCATTTAATTAAAATAGCCACCGCAATAAGTGCAAGGCCATGCACCATTTGATACTCAGCAGCTGTTTTAAAAACCCCCAATGAATACTCCGATAAACGGCTTTTTAAACCATGGGCAGCAAATGCACCTAACATAACCGAGAGCATACAAAAAACACTGCCGGTCATTAAAAATAATTTAATCATTTAACCCCCTAATCGAGTTTTAACACATCTCAACTTGTTGCTTAATAAATTCAACGGCACTTAACGCTGCTGTTTCTCTATTTTGCAGTTCAGTTACACCACTTTTTTTACGTGGTTTTAATGAATGATCGCCATCAGGCAGCCATGTGATTAAAGGCTGTTTTGGCATTTCCATAGTAAGCAGTTCTTCACGTGTACCAAATGTATCTCGCTCGCCCTGTAATACTAAAAAAGGGCAAACAATATCAGCAAAATGATCGGTGCGTAACTTTTCTGGCTTACCCGGCGGATGAAATGGATAACCAAATGCAATAACACCCGAAAGTTTTTGCTCGGTGCTGCACGCAAGCATTGATGCCATACGTCCGCCCATCGATTTACCGCCTATAAATAACGGTAAATCTGGCTGCGCCTTCGTTAGCACTTGCTCATAATAAATAAGTAGTTTTGGTGCTCGCTCAGGAGGCCTACGTTTATTGGTTTGTTTGGCAACTTGCATATATTCAAAATCAAATAAACCAACATCAACACCTTGCTCGCTTATTAATTTTGCCATGTGTTGCATAAAGTCAGAATCGCTACCGGCACCTGCACCATGCGCAAATATAAACTGTGCAATTGCAGGTTGTGCGGTGCTTTTAAACCATTCAATCATTATTAATACTCATGTTCTTGCTCATGCTCTACTAAGCTCAGCATCCACTCTTTAAACGAAACTATTTTACCAAGCTCTGTTTGCGATTCGCGAAGCACTAAGTAATATGCATTTTTACTTTCTAGACTGTGATTAAACGGAATAACCAAACGCCCTGCATCTATGTCGGGTTTAGCTAATACACTATTACCAATTGCCACACCTTGCCCATGTACTGCAGCTTGTAACACCATTGATGAGTGACTAAAAATAGGCCCTTGATTTACCTGGATGTTACGCACACCTGCAGTTTTCATCCACGTTTTCCAGTTTTTACGTGTGGTGTCATGCAATAAGGTGTGATGCGCTAAATCACTTGGTTGGTCAAGCGGCTTTGGCCCACTTAATAACATAGGGCTACAAAGTGGTACTAAATATTCAGTATGAAGTTTGTACGCTTGTACGCCATTCCAATGACCTCTTCCATAGTAAATAGCAATATCTACGTCATCAGTCAGTGAGTTTTCATCTTGATCTTGCGCTTTTATTCGCACATCTATCTCAGGGTGCAACTCATTAAACAAACTCAAACGAGGCACTAACCACTGAATAGCAAAGCTTGGCGTTAGGCTTACTGTTAATGAGCCTTTTGCACCACGGGCTAATAGCTTTTCAGTGGCATCAATAAGCTGAGTAAAAATCTCTTTTATATCTAAAAAATAGCCTTGGCCTTCTTCAGTTAATAATAATGAGCGGTTTTTACGTAAAAACAACTTTAAACCTAAATGCTCTTCAAGTGTTTTTATTTGATGACTTACTGCCGCCTGCGTTACATAAAGCTCTTCTGCTGCCTTAGTAAAACTTAAATGACGCGCAGCCGCTTCAAAGGCCTTTAATGCGTTTAGTGGAGGTACCCGTCTTGACATAATAACCAAGCTTAGAATTAGTTTTTCTTATGCGTGAGATTATATACATCATATAAGTTTGTGTATATTAAAGGCATAAAAAAAGCGACCTGAGTCGCTTTTTAATAAACATCATGCTTAATTATAAATCGCTTGCACTTGTATCAAGTGGAGCAAAGCTTTTAATTAAATCATCAACCGCTTTCATTTGCGTTAAGTACCCCTCTAACTTACTAAGCGCTAGCGCACATGGGCCATCACATTTAGCTTCGTTAGGGTTTGGATGCGCCTCAATAAATAAACCTGCAATACCTAGCGCCATACCGCTGCGTGCAAGCTCTGCTGCTTGTGCACGACGACCATCAGCAGAATCAGCTCGGCCACCAGGGCGCTGAAGTGCATGTGTTGCATCAAAAATAACAGGCGCCATTGCTTTCATGTCATCCATACCCAGCATATCAACCACTAGGTTGTTATAACCAAAGCTAGAGCCACGCTCACAAAGTGCGATGTTATTATTACCCGCTTCATTAAATTTAGTAATGATATGGCGCATTTCATGTGGCGCTAAAAACTGTGGTTTTTTCACGTTAATAATTGCACCTGTTTTAGCCATCGCCACAACTAAATCTGTTTGACGTGCTAAAAAAGCGGGTAACTGAATTACATCAACAACTTCAGCAACAGGCGCTGCTTGATGCGGTTCATGTACATCAGTAATAAGTGGAATTTTAAACGTGTTTTTAATCTCTTCAAATATTTTTAAACCTTCTTCCATACCTGGACCACGGTACGAATTGATTGAAGAACGGTTAGCCTTATCAAATGACGCTTTAAATACATAAGGAATATTTAATTTAGTCGTTACTTCTACGTAATGCTCTGCAACACGCATAGCTAAATCGCGAGATTCTAATACGTTAATACCACCAAACAATACAAACGGTTTGTTGTTTGCTAGCTCAATTTCATTAATTTTAATAATTTGGTCTTTCATTTAAATTCCTTACGGTGCAACTGCTTGCATCATTAATCCACAAATATAAGCCATATAAGTACCCACACCATAGCCAAGTACAGCTAGCAGAACGCCAACTGGCGCTAATGACGGGTGAAACGCTGATGCTACAACAGGTGCAGACGCTGCGCCGCCCACATTAGCCTGAGAGCCTACGGCCATATAAAATAACGGAGCTTTAATAAGTTTAGCCACGAGTAACATTATACTTGCATGCACTAACATCCAAATTGCGCCAACTAAAAATAACCCAGGGTTATTGAAGATAGCGGTTACGTTCATGTGCAAACCAATTGATGCGACTAAAATATATAAAAAACTAGAGGCTACCTTTGAAGCGCCAAACGCTTCTATTTGTCTAACTTTAGTAAACGATAAGCCTATACCAATCGTTGTCGATATAACTATTAGCCAAAAGAACTTACTGTTTAAGCTATATTCTTTTGCCCATTCATAAGTAGTGCCAAAGTACGGACCTAAAAAGTCAGCACAAAAATGTGCTAAACCTGTTATACCAAATGCAATTGCAAGCAGCGTCATATAATCGTTAAGAGTAGGAATGCGTGCATGTTCTGCGTGATAGGCTTCAACCCGTTTTTTCAGATCTTCAATTGCGCTCGTGTCGGCACCCGTAGCTGCATCAATCTTTTTGTGGTTTGCTGCCATTAGCAATAAAACAGCCATCCAAATATTCGCGACTATTACATCGACTGTAATCATTACAGAAAATATATCACCGCCAACTTCAAACATTTCTTTCATTGATGCTTGGTTAGCACCACCGCCGATCCAGCTACCCGCAACGGTTGTCATACCGCGCCATACGGCATCAGGTCCATGCCCGCCAACAATACTTGGATCAAATGCACTCACTACTAAAATAGCTAATGGCCCACCGATAACAATACCTAATGTCCCCACTAAAAACATAATGAGCGCTTTAGGACCTAAATTAATAATCGCTTTTAAATCAATACTAATGGTGAGCAGTATTAAACAAGCAGGCAGTAAGTAGCGTGAAGCCACATAATAAATATTGGATTTGTTACCATCTACAATACCAAATGTATTTAATAACGAAGGTAAAAAGTAACACAGTAGTAAAGCTGGTACATATTTATAAAATCGTTTTAAAGCTGGACGTTCACTGTTTGAGGTTTTAAAAATAAACCCCAAAATAACAGCAAGTAAACCAAGCACAACGGCATCATTTGTAATTAATGCGCTTTGAGTTTCAACCATAATTATTCCTATTCTTAATGGTGCGTTTTATTATTATCTTCTAGTTCTTCTATCTGGTGTTGAATTATCTCTATTGCAGGATCGTCCGGACACTCATCGACAAAAAACTGTAAATCATCACGTGCCATTTTAGGGCAACCGAGCTGATTTAATAAGTAACCTCTGTCGCGTCTCTCATACGGGTCGTCGCCTATTAGCTCCATTAGCATCTCTACACAGGTCAAAGCATGACCAAATTTGTTTTCGCTAATGAAAGACCATTTTTGTTGAGCTAAAAATAACTTATATACTTCGTCATCAAAAATGAGCTCTAGAGGCTCTTGTTCTTGGCCATCATCTTCATCTGCGTTTTCAGGGATGATATACCAGCTTTGTTGTCCACTGCTTGGCTCTATTATGTAGCCTTCTTCATCACTAATCGCCACATGTACACCAACATCACCCTGCGTAAGACTAAGATTTGCGTCAAAGTTAGCTTGTTGTAAAAAATGACAAAGTATAATTGCCAGCGTGGTAGGTGAGCCACTGCGCATAGAAAGCGTATAACTTAATGTATTTAATTTATATTCAGGCACTTTTAAGCCTGAGGCACTAAATAGCCAATCGCTGTAAAACATATCTAATAATTTTTCGAGACGATCGTGCTCATCACTCACTTTTAGACACAGCGCTGAGATTTGCTGTTCAAAGTCAGTTAAAGTCTCATAACATGGTGTTAAATCTATCTGAGGGTCCCATTTTGATTCTGCTTTAATACAGCGGTAAATTGCTGGAGGTGTAAATTCATCGTAAGCATCATCAAGATAAGATTCATCGTGTTCGTCAAACCCGAGGGTAGTCATTAATACTGCAACATTTTAGAAAACGAAGGCGTAGTTTACCTAACTTTAAAGCTATATACCAATATAGAGGAGTTTTTGAATATTTTCTGAAAGGGAGTCTTATTTGAGCTTTATAAAATAATTATAAAGCTCAAATAGTCAGGTATTACTTAAAGCAAAAAAGCTGATTTAGACGTCGCTAAATAACCTATCGCTAAAATAACAGCGGTATTAACCAAAATGTAAGCAATTTTAGCCGTCATTTTAGTTTGTCTGGCGCTTTTAGCCCCAATACCAATATATATAACCACTAAAACTATTTTTTCCAATAGCCAATATTGTTCAAATGGGTTTATTTTAGCCATAAATATAAGCGTAAGTGCAGACACTAATAACAAAGTATCTATACTGTGACTGCCAATCATTACCACTTTATTTTTTGCTATATTGCCACTACCCATTCGCGAAAAAGCGCGAACATAAAATAAAATTACACTCAACATCGCAATTGCCATGTGTGAATGCTTTACTGCTAAATAATCCATATGCCCCTGTACTTCTGTTTTATAAAAATTTAATCAGGAAAACGGCTAAGAACCGCTTCTAACTCATCAAGCTTCTCGTTAAATACTTCAACCAATTTTGGTTCAAAATGAGTACCTTTTTGAGCGTTAATTTCATCAACTACATTTTGCAAAGTCCAAGGCTCTTTATAGCATCGTTTATGGCGAAGTGCATCGTATACATCAGCAAGTGCGACTATACGACCAAATACATTGATTGCATTACCGCTTAAACCTTCTGGGTAACCAGAACCATCCCATTTTTCATGATGTTCTTTAGCGATAATTGCACCTGTACTCACAATTTCATGAGGCGAGTCTTTTAAAATAGTGTAGCCTTTACCAGTGTGGGTTTTCATCACTTCCCATTCTTGGGCGTCTAACTTTGCTGGTTTATTTAATACCGCATCAGGAATGCCCACTTTACCTACATCATGAAGAGGCGACGCCAATCTTATTAAATCAGCATCATGCTTAGATAAACCATAACCCTGAGCTAAAATATGACAAATATGCGCTACACGCTTAACATGATTGCCTGTCTCGGTTGATCGTTGCTCTACCGCTTCACTTAACCTATAAACAAGCTCTTGTTGCGTTGCTTCTATTTCAGACTGGAGCTGTACATTTTCAAACGCAAGTTGCACGTTTTGAGAAAAAATCTTGATTAAATGACGCTGGGTATCTGTCAAATCCTTTGGGATCCCCGATATAAACAGCATCGAATTATGATTGTACTCACTGCTACAATACGCAAATAAGTAATTATCTTTATAAATAATACTTTTTTCATTAAGCGCCTGATGGCACGCACTTAACTGTTCAGCTTGTAATACCTCATCGAGCTCTTTACCTTCACTTTTTTCAAAATCACCGGTACCCGAGCAAACAATTAGCTTTTTATTATTTTGTGCTTCAGGGTTTTGTGCAACTAAAGTAGTTGCATACATAGCTTGATCAGCAATACCCAATAAAGATGTTAATTGCTGCATAACGCCTTCAATAAAGTGCTCTATTGAATGCGCAGAAAAAATATCACGAGACGCTATAATTATCTTCTCAAGCCCTTCGCGTGACTGCTCTATTGAAATAATATCGCGGTACGAGCGAAGACTTGACATAATGACTGTAAATAATTTTTGAGCCGTTAGCTCCGTTTTCGATTTGTAATCGTTAATATCATAATTAATAATTACTTGTCGTTCAGGGGCTTGACCAGGTTGACCTGTCCTTAAAATAATTCGAATATGATTATTTTTAGCTTCTTCACGAATAAACTTAGCAACTTGCAAACCAGCGTCGTCGGTTTCCATTACAACATCAAGTAACACAATTGCGGCATCCGGATGCTCTTTTATAAGCTCTTTGGCTTCAGCTCCCGAATAAGCACTGATAAATTCTAAACGTTTATTTTGAAACTCAAAATCACTCAACGCTAGTTTTGTAACAGCATGAACTTCAGGTTCGTCATCAACGATTAAGACTTTCCAGGTACCAAGTTCAATCTCATTGATTGGTTCTTCTGGCTCATCTGAAAATAAAAAATCACCCATCATAGTCGAAATTCCTTCATGGCATTATTTAACGCACTAGTAAGCAATTATTATTCTTTAGGGCCACTGTGCAAACGTTACACGGTCATTATTACCAAAGTCTTTCACTGTTTTAATATCAACAAATGCCATTTTTTTGAAAAAATGACGAACAGCTTCACCTTGCTCAAAACCGTGTTCTATTAAAAGATAGCCACTAGATAACAAATAGTCACGTGATTGTGTAATTATTTGTTTAATATCAGACATTCCGCAATCATCAGCCACTAATGCCGACAAAGGCTCAAAGCGCACATCGCCCTGATTTAAATGTATATCACTGCTTTCAATATAAGGTGGGTTAGTGACAATTAGGTTGAATTTTTCACCGTGCAACTCACTAAACCAGTTGCTTTGCTTAACGTGTACGTTGTTAATCGCCAATCGCTGCTGGTTACGTGTAGCAAGTGCAACAGCATCGCTTACTCTATCTACTGCAGTAATTTGCCAATTAGGCATTTCACTACCCAGTGCCAACGCAATTGCACCAGTACCGGTGCCTAAATCAAGCACTTTAGCTGTAGCAGGTACAGCCATTTCAAGTGCTTGTCCTACTAACGTTTCGGTATCTGGTCGAGGTATTAAGGTTGTTGCGTTAACTTCAAGCGATAAACTCCAAAACTCACGCTGCCCCGTAATATGTGCAACAGGTTCACCATTTAAACGCCTTTGGCAAAATGTATTAAATTGCTGTTGTTGCTCAGCGTTAAGTTCATGCTCTGGCCAAGTGAAAAGGTAACTGTGAGGTTTTTGAAGAATATGTAAAAGTAAAACTTGTGCATCTAATTTAGCACTTTCGCTGCTAGGTGCTAATAAATTAGCGCCTGCAGCAATAGCTTGTTCAAGAGTTTGGCTCACGACTACTCGTCGCCCATAGCCGCTAATAAGTCAGCTTGATGCTCTTGCATTAATGGGTCAATAACACAGCCTAAATCACCCGCTACCACTTCATTTAAACGATAAAGTGTTAAGTTGATGCGGTGATCGGTAATACGACCTTGTGGGTAATTATAAGTACGGATACGCTCAGACCGGTCGCCACTACCTACTAAATCACGTCGCTCAGATGCTTCTGCCGCATGGCGTTTCTCATCTTCAGCTTGTTGCAAGCGTGCTGCAAGTACCGACATCGCTTTAGCGCGGTTTTTATGCTGTGAACGCTGATCCTGACACTCAACCACAACACCGGTAGGTATATGTGTAAGTCGAATAGCAGAATCTGTTTTATTAACGTGCTGACCACCTGCGCCCGATGCACGAAATGTATCAACTTTTAAATCTGCTGTGTTAATTTGTATCGCTTCGGCTTCTGGTACTTCCGCCATTACCGCAACAGTACATGCAGAGGTATGAACTCGCCCTTGTGACTCGGTTTCTGGCACACGTTGTACGCGGTGTACACCTGATTCAAACTTTAATTGACCGTAAACGCCTTCGCCACTAATATTTGCAATAACTTCTTTGTAACCACCGTGCTCACCTTCATTGGTGCTCACAACTTCTACTTTCCATTTTTTAGTTTCTGCATAACGACTGTACATACGGAATAAATCGCCAGCAAAAATAGCCGCTTCATCACCGCCTGTTCCAGCACGTACTTCAACAAATACGTTGTTATTATCTCGTGGATCTTTTGGCAACATTAATACTTGAATTTGCTCTTCAATTACCAAAATTTGCGCTTTAGCTTCTTTATATTCTTCTTGCGCCATTTCACGCATTTCAGGGTCAGAATCTTTAAGCATTTCTTCTGCACTGGCTAAATCATCTTGCGTTTCTTTGTAAGTTAAAAACGTTTTTACAATCTCTTCAAGCTCAGAATATTCTTTTGAAAGCCCACGAAAACGATTTTGATCACTAATGACCGACGGGTCGCTTAGCAGCGCTTGTACTTCTTCGTAACGCTCTACTAAGGTTTCTAATTTATTATAAACAGACTCTTTCATTTAACGGTTATTCCTGATCAATACCTAACATTTTTTTCAACTGGTTTAGCTGCGCCACTTCACCTTTTTTCGCTGCGTCTTGTATTGCACGGGTAGGCGCGTGCATTAAGCGATTGGTTAATTTATTGGCGAGCTCTAATATAATTTTTTCTGCATCTTTACCTGTATTAAGCTGACTAACAGCACGCTCTACAAGTTCTGACTTAATTGTTTGTACATCATTTCGATAATGGCGGATTAAATCTACCGAATCGAGTGAGCGCATCCACATTGCAAATTCTTTGGTGCGTTCAGTAATAATTATTTGCGCTTGCTGTGCAGCTTGCTCACGCGCTGCCATATTCTCGCTTACAATGGTTTGTAAGTCATCAACGGAATATAAATAGGCAGCATCTAGCTCACCTACTTGGCTTTCTATGTCGCGCGGAACCGCAATATCTATAAATAGCATGGGCTTGTGACGGCGCTGCTTAAGCGCTTGCTCAACCACCCCTTTACCAATAATAGGCAAAGTACTGGCGGTAGAACTAATCACTATATCGGCTTTATGTAAACGCTCTGGCAATTGCGCTAAAGCAATTACATCCGCCGACACTTCGTCAGCTAAGCTTCGAGCTCGCTCAATAGTTCGGTTCGCAACGGTAATGTTTTGTGGCTCATTTTGATATAAATGCTTGGCCACCAGTTCAATAGTTTCACCCGCACCAATTAATAAAACGTTTGTTTTATCAAGCTTGCCGTAAATATGTTTTGCTAAATTAACAGCTGCAAATGCAACCGATACAGCACTTGCGCCAATATTTGTTTCGGTTCTAACTTGTTTAGCCACAGAAAATATTTTTTGAAACAATCTATCAAAAGTAACACCTACAGCATCGTGGGTTTTAGCGCTAAAAAACGATTGTTTTATTTGCCCTAAAATTTGCGGCTCCCCTAACACCAAAGAATCCAACCCACACGCTACGCGCATTAAGTGGTTAATAGCGTCATTACCTTCGTGACAATAAATATTATTACTCAGTTCATGTTCATCCAAACCATGGAAACTGGCAAGCCAAGTCAACAGTGTTTGGGAATTTTGCTGAGCGAGGCTACAATAGATCTCGGTTCGATTGCAGGTAGATACAATAACCGCTTCATTAAAGTCGGCATGGCCGCTTAATTGTTGCAACGCCTCTGAAATTTGCTCAGGCGAAAAAGCCACTTTTTCACGTAATTCTACGGATGCGGTTTTGTGATTTATACCTAGTGCTATTATGGTCATATTTGCCAAATATTGCTGAGCCCTACTTCAAAGGCGGTAATTTTACCAAAAATCAGCGGAATATGGAAAGTAAGGAACAACATTTGATTCGACAATATTTGATTTTATTCATGTTTTTTTTGTTTTTAGGTGGCTGTGCTCATCAAATTGATACAAAAACAACACTTTATGATGATTGGAAACCACGTTTAGCTGCTCAAAAAACTTGGCAGGTCGAGGGTAAACTCGCGTTTATTAGTCCACAAGAGCGTCAATCTGCAAACTTAAATTGGCAGCAAACAACAAATTCCAATAATTTAATACTAACTACCTTTATTGGTACACGTATTTTGTCACTTAAACAAACAGCAAATGGTGCTGAATTAGAGTTTGACGGCGATGAGTACTTTGATACTAATGCTGCAGAGCTTTTAAAGCGTTTAACGGGTTTTACACTCCCGGTTGATAACGCCGACAATTGGCTTAAAGGCACCATTGACGATCAAAGCTTAGTCGTTGATGAGCTAGGCCGTGCAAAGCAAGTGTTATGGTTTGATAACACAGGTAAAAAATGGCAAATAGATTACGGCACTTATATACAAAACGCAGGCTATTGGTTACCAACCAAACTAACGTTAAAGCATCAACAAATAAAAATAAAAATTCAACTCTACGATTGGCAATTTAAATAAATATGAATAACAAAACCTCTTTTTCACTGATTGCTCCGGCAAAACTCAATTTATTTTTACATATTAATGCTCGCCGAGAAGATGGCTATCATGAACTCGAAACCTTATTTACTTTTTTAAATTTTGGTGATGAGCTTTATTTTGAACTAACAACGAATGGCAGTATTTCTGTCGGTGGTGATACTAAAGACATACCCCTAAATGATAATCTCATCTATAAAGCGGCTTTATTATTACAAACACACAGTAAAACCTCTTTGGGTGTAAAAATAAATTTAATTAAACGCTTACCGATGGGCGGAGGTGTTGGAGGTGGCTCATCCGACGCTGCAAGTACTTTATTAGCCCTAAATAAATTATGGAAATTAGAACTAAATTTAAAAACCCTAGCCCAATTAGGACTTAAATTAGGCGCTGATGTTCCGGTGTTCATACAAGGGCAAAGCGCCATAGCGCAAGGTATTGGCGAGAAATTACACCAAGTAAAACTTGAACAAAAATGGTACTGCGTTGTACACCCTAACCAACATGTAAGTACCGCAAAAATATTTACACACCCCGATTTAAAACGCGACACACCAAAAATAATAGGCGATTGGAAACACCATACTTTAACCAACGATTGTGAGCCTTTAGTTAAAAAGCTTTGCCCCGAGGTTGAAAAAACCCTCCAGTGGTTGCTAAAATACGCACCGTCGAAGATGACCGGGACAGGTTCATGTTGTTTTGTCGAATTTGCTAGTCAAGTTCAAGCACAAGATGTACTTGAAAATCTCCCCCATAATTGGCAGGGTTTTGTGGCTTCAAGCGCAAATGTCTCACCTGCTCATACGGAGTTAACCGCCATATTCGATCAATGAAGTAACGTACAAGTAATCATAAGTTAACCCGCAGTGGTATTTATCATTGCCCGTTAGTCCAAATATTCAGTGCCTGAGGAACCCTACCGTGCCTGACATGAAGCTCTTCGCTGGTAACGCAACACCTGAGTTAGCTCAAAAAGTTGCAAAACGTTTATATATTGAATTAGGCGATGCTGTTGTTGGCCGTTTTAGCGACGGTGAGATCAGTGTTCAAATAAATGAAAATGTTCGTGGCTCGGACGTTTTTATATTGCAATCAACCTGTGCCCCTACAAACGATAACCTAATGGAACTTATCGTTATGGTTGATGCTCTACGTCGTGCGTCTGCAGGTCGTATTACTGCCGTCATTCCTTATTTTGGTTATGCGCGCCAAGACCGTCGTGTACGCTCTGCCCGTGTTCCAATTACCGCTAAAGTTGTTGCCGATTTCTTATCAAGTGTGGGTGTTGACCGTGTTCTTACGGTTGATTTACACGCTGAACAAATCCAAGGCTTCTTTGATGTACCAGTAGACAACGTATTTGGCAGCCCTGTATTACTTGAAGATATGAAAGAACGCGACTTTGAAGACGTCGTTGTTGTATCTCCAGATATTGGTGGTGTTGTACGCGCACGTGCAATTGCAAAACTACTAAACGATACCGATTTAGCAATCATTGACAAACGCCGCCCTCAAGCAAACGTTTCTCAAGTAATGCACATTATTGGTGACGTGGAAGGTCGAGATTGTATTATCGTAGATGATATGATTGATACCGGTGGTACGTTATGTAAAGCCGCAGAAGCACTTAAAGAACATGGCGCTAAGCGCGTATTTGCATACGCAACGCACCCTATTCTTTCGGGTAAAGCAGCAGAAAACTTACGTGACTCGATGATTGACGAAGTAATTGTAACTGACTCGATTCCGCTATCTGACGAGCTTAAAGCCCTTGATAAAATTAAGGTACTTACGCTTGCTGACATGTTAGCAGAGACTATTCGTCGTATTAGTAACGAAGAATCTATCTCAGCGATGTTTGAACACTAAAATTAAACATTCCTGAGTATAAAAGCGCCTTTTGGCGCTTTTTTTGTAAGCGATGTTTATTTTGTCTGGGCGTGGTGGTATGATAGCGCGCCTTTTGGCTAGGGACCTTGGTCGCAAAGGCCCTACACATTTTAATAACTGGAGACATCATGTCTAACAAAACTTATACATATAACGCTGAACTTCGCGTAGAAACTGGTACTGGTGCGAGCCGCCGCCTACGTCGCGAAGACAAAGTTCCTGCAATCCTTTACGGAGCTGACAAAGAAGCTTTATCTCTTACTTTTGCTCATAAAGATATGATCAAAGCACAAGAAGACGAAGGTTTTTACACGCATATCCTTACGCTTAACGTAGATGGCGAAGCTGTTGAAGTAATCTTAAAAGATATCCAACGTCACCCATTCAAGCCTAAGCTTACTCACCTTGATTTCCAACGTGTAGATGCTACTCATAAATTTCAAACTAAAGTTCCTCTTCACTTCATCGGTGAAGATATTGTAACTAAAGCTGGCGCAACTGTTGTTCACCAGTTAACTGAAGTTGAAATTACGTGTCTTCCAAAAGCACTTCCAGAATTCATTGAAGTAGATGTTTCTAAGTTTGTTGTTGGCGATTCTGTTCATATTTCTGACCTTACTTTCCCTAAAGGCGTTAGCTCTGTAGATTTAGGTAAAGGCGAAGGCCATGATCAGTCTATCCTGACTATCAAAGCAAACAAAGCAGCTCCAGTTGAAGACGACGCTGCAGCAGCAGAATAATTTTTAAGGTCTCGCAACCTTGAATTCTATTCAAATGCTTGTGGGCCTGGCTAATCCAGGCCCCGAATACGCAAACACACGCCACAATGCAGGTGCTTGGTTCATCGAGCAAATCGCTGCACGCTACAACTGCACCCTAAAATACGATCCTAAATATCACGGCCTTACAGGCAAAGTGATCATTCAAGGCCAAGAATTCAAATTATTGATCCCCACTACTTACATGAATTTAAGTGGTAAAGCGGTCGGTAGTTTAGCTAATTTTTTCAAAATCCCTGTCGAGGACATTTTAGTTGCCCATGACGAATTGGATTTAGACCCAGGCGTTGCCAAGTTAAAAAAAGGCGGCGGGCATGGCGGTCATAATGGTTTAAAAGACATTATTGCAAAAATGGCAAATCAAAAAGACTTTATGCGCTTGCGCATTGGTGTAGGTCATCCGGGGCATCGTGAAATGGTTACTGGTTGGGTGCTTGGAAAAGCGGCCAAAGCAGACCAAGAAAAAATGGATGCTGCTGTTGATGAAGCAGTTCGTTGCATGGAAATACTTGCAAAAGATGGTGTGTTAAAAGCACAAAACAGACTACATTCGTTTAAACCCTAGTAACTTGGGTCCAAGTACACCGTTTAAACGAATTCTAAACAAGGTATCTTACTATGGGTTTTAAATGTGGCATCGTTGGCTTGCCTAACGTTGGTAAATCAACGCTTTTCAATGCACTAACTAAAGCGGGTATTGAAGCCGCTAACTTTCCTTTTTGTACCATTGAGCCTAATACAGGTGTGGTACCTGTGCCAGATCCTCGTCTAGACGAACTTGCTAAAATTGTTAATCCTCAACGAGTTCTTACCACCAGTATGGAATTTGTAGACATTGCAGGCTTAGTAAAAGGCGCATCTAAAGGTGAAGGCCTTGGTAACCAGTTTTTAGCTAACATTCGTGAAACCGATGCAATTGGCCACGTAGTTCGCTGTTTTGAAGATGAAAACATCATCCACGTAGCAGGCACTATTGACCCTGCTGACGATATTGACGTAATCAACACTGAGTTAGTACTTGCTGATATGGATAGCGCTGAAAAAGCCCTATTCCGTAATTCAAAAAAAGCAAAAGGTGGCGATAAAGACGCTAAAGAGCAAAATGCTGTACTTGAAAAAGTAAAAGTGCATCTTGACGAAGGCTTAACTTTACGTGGTCTAGCACTAACTAAAGAAGAAAAAGCAGCAATCAGCTCTATTAACTTCTTAACGATTAAACCAACAATGTATATTGCAAACGTTGCAGAAGATGGTTTTGAAAATAACCCATACCTTGACCGCGTACGCGCTATTGCCGCAGCTGAAGATGCGATTGTTGTTCCTGTATGTGCCGCTATCGAGTCTGAGCTTTCAGAACTAGATGACGAAGACAAGCTAGAGTTTATGGCTGATCTTGGTCTAGAAGAGCCAGGTCTTAACCTTGTTATTCGCGGTGGTTATGAATTACTACAATTACAAACTTATTTCACAGCTGGCGTAAAAGAAGTACGCGCATGGACAATCCCTGTAGGTGCAACAGCACCACAAGCAGCGGGTAAAATCCATACCGACTTCGAGCGTGGCTTTATCCGTGCGCAAACTATTGCTTTTGACGACTTTGTTGCCTTTAAAGGTGAGAGTGGCGCAAAAGAAGCAGGTAAGATGCGTCAAGAAGGTAAAGAGTACATTGTTAAAGATGGCGATGTAATGAACTTCTTGTTCAACGTATAAGTACAAATTAAACCAATTTCACTTGGTAATAATTTTTAAAGGCTCGTTTTTACGAGCCTTTTTTGTATTTAAGCATTATAAAAATAATAATTAGCCTCAACTAGTCTATCTTTGTAATATCGCTTAATTAAAGAAGTACAGGGTTAATTAAGATTCCGCGCCTTAAAGGCAGCTAAAAAAACAGCATTTTTATTAAATTTTAGCCTGTTAGCTTAATTTTCCTGCAAACAAACACAGTTAAGTGTTTTTTTGCAAAAAAGGTGTTGACGAATTTGGGTCATATCAGCATAATACGCCCCGCACTCAGCGATGAAGTGCTAACAAAAAAAGATGGCTAAGTAGCTCAGCTGGTTAGAGCACATCACTCATAATGATGGGGTCACAGGTTCAAATCCCGTCTTAGCCACCATTATTTTTTTGTTGCTCAATGAAGAGTTTAAAATAACTACCTTGTGTGCGGGAGTGGCGGAATTGGTAGACGCGCTGGATTTAGGTTCCAGTATCTTAGGATGTGAGAGTTCAAGTCTCTCCTTCCGCACCATAATTCTTGATAAGAATTAAAACTATCAATTGTTATTGTTGGGATATCGCCAAGCGGTAAGGCACCAGGTTTTGATCCTGGCATTCCCAGGTTCAAATCCTGGTATCCCAGCCAACAATGGCTAAGTAGCTCAGCTGGTTAGAGCACATCACTCATAATGATGGGGTCACAGGTTCAAATCCCGTCTTAGCCACCATTTCTTCTTTTAGAAATGGCTCTGCAAGAGTTAAATTGCAGCTCAATGAAGAGTTTAAAATAACTACCTGTACTTTATTGTACAAACGATGCGGGAGTGGCGGAATTGGTAGACGCGCTGGATTTAGGTTCCAGTAACTTCGGTTGTGAGAGTTCAAGTCTCTCTTTCCGCACCATTTCTTGATAAGAAATAAAATTATCATTAATTCTTTGTTGGGATATCGCCAAGCGGTAAGGCACCAGGTTTTGATCCTGGCATTCCCAGGTTCAAATCCTGGTATCCCAGCCAACTTCTTCTACCAAGGAAAGTTGGATAAAAGAATTGCTCTAGCTTAGAGTTTAAATTAGCAAATTGTTGATGCGGGAGTGGCGGAATTGGTAGACGCGCTGGATTTAGGTTCCAGTAACTTCGGTTGTGAGAGTTCAAGTCTCTCTTTCCGCACCATGTTCTTATAAGAACTAAAATTATAAATAATTCTTTGTTGGGATATCGCCAAGCGGTAAGGCACCAGGTTTTGATCCTGGCATTCCCAGGTTCAAATCCTGGTATCCCAGCCAACTTCTTCTACCAAGGAAAGTTGGATAAAAGAATCGCTCTAGCTTAGAGTCTAAATTAGCAAATTAGTGATGCGGGAGTGGCGGAATTGGTAGACGCGCTGGATTTAGGTTCCAGTAACTTAGGTTGTGAGAGTTCAAGTCTCTCCTTCCGCACCATGTTCTTATTAAGAACTAAAATTAATATCAAATTTATAGTTGGGATATCGCCAAGCGGTAAGGCACCAGGTTTTGATCCTGGCATTCCCAGGTTCAAATCCTGGTATCCCAGCCAATTTGACTCCCCTGTCTAAAAATTCTCAAAACTCATTAAGTTCAACTTACTTTCTCTGCATTTAAATAAACACTTATAAACTCATCTATTGTTATTGGTTTACTATATAAATACCCTTGTAAATAATCACAGTTAAGATTCAACAACGCCTGTTCTACTTCTTTAGTTTCTATTCCCTCAGCAACTACATCGCAATTTAATCGACCCGCTAAAAACAATGTAGATTCTACAATGGCGTAATCAGGCGAGTTAGTAAGCATATCTTTGACAAACGACTGATCAATTTTTATTTGATTAATTGGCAGCTCTCTTAATAACGACAGCGACGAGAAGCCAGTACCAAAGTCATCAACACTAAATTTAAACCCGCGCATACTCAACTGTTGCATCATTTTTCTAGCAGCCGGTATATTTGTCATCATTGCACCTTCAGTAATTTCAAAAATTAACGAGTCGCTTAATGTAGGGTCGGTTGCGAGTAAACTAATTATAAAATCGTAAAACTCGCTGCTTTCAATATCTTTCGTCGATAAGTTGACATGTATGGTACCGGTGAAACCAAATAGTTTTAGTTTTCTAATGTGATTAACGGCTTCTTGTACAACCCATTTCGATAAAGGAAAAATAAGCCCTGTACGCTCAGCTACGGTTATAAACTTTTCAGGACTAATAAAGCTACCATCATCTTGCGGCCATCGGATAAGCGCTTCTAGGCCATGTAATTGCAGATCTTTAGAGTCCATTATGGGTTGTAAATAAAGCTCAAACTCATCTTTATGTAATGCCACTTTAATTTTGGCTGATAAATCAAAAAAGTCCTCAGCTCGTTTACCTATTGCAGATGAGTAATTTACCAAAGGTTGAAATGTTTTTTTAGCTTCATGCAGTGCCAAGTCAGCTTTTTTTAATAGCTGATCGGGCAATCGGCTATCATCAGGAAAACGGCTTACGCCTATACTTAATTGTATTTTAACCATTTGCTCATTCGTACAAAACGGACTTTTGACGGCAGAGTTTATAATGTTTACACAATAATTCATGCTTTCATCTGTATCGGTATGCAGTAAAAATGCGAACTCATCACCTCCAATCCGATATAACTTAGCAATTCCGCATAATTCTTTATTTAGTTTATTGGCAAATGCAGCCAAGAGTTGGTCACCACACTGATGGCCAAACGCATCATTAATTTGTTTAAAGTTATTTAAGTCGATATAAAATAGTGAAAATGGGGAAGGATATTCAACTTGTTTACTCAGAGATTTAAAAAACTTATCGCGGTTAGGTAGAGTTGTTAAGTTATCGTGCTCAGTTTGATATTTTTGATACTGCGTTGCTTGCTCTATTTTAAGAATACTTTTTAAGCTCAGTTTAATAACTAAAAAAACAAACCCACCACCGCCAAGCAACAACATAGCCACCATATTCATAACGACGGGTGCAATATCGTGATTTGAAAAATAATAAAGTACCCACCAATACCCTATAATAAAAAAAATGATAGCGCATAGCAGTACACTCCATGCTCTTTGCGATGTTTTTTTACAAACTTTAACGGTTGTTTTCAAGCTAGCAACAAGCAGTAGCGCACCTAAAATAATTATTACTGTAAAAAAATTATCCACACACAAGCTCTTTAAAGTTATTAAACTGCGATTTAGTGATGTAACACCAGTTAAATTAAAACCGTGTTCAATATAGCCGAGTCACTATTTGCTGACTTAAAAACAGGCATAAAAAAAGGCTCATAAATGAGCCTTTTAAATATCTACTTTAAATTTAGCCTAAATCACCGCTAATTGCGTATTTTAAAACCCAGTTTTTTATTGGCCCCGTATTATTAGCCATTTTTAAAAACTGGCTACGTGCCCATTTAAGTGGCGTAATTTGATTTGAAAACCCAAAGTAACACGCGTCCATCATGCTCATCATTAATAAATTAGCCCTGCGGCGAGCTCGTTCGTATTCTTTAAGTTTCAGAGGGCAACCTATATCTCCTGCTTCGTTTAAAACTTCAGCAAGTGCCACTAAGTCCTGAAAACCTAAATTAACGCCCTGCCCTGCAAGCGGGTTAATTGTATGCGCTGCATCGCCCACTAAAACCAAACGCCCTTGCGAATAGCTATTTGCATGTTGGCGAGTTAGCGGAAATATCGCATGGGTTTGTACTTCAAAGTCTCCAGCAAGTTCTGGGAATTTATTCAGTATGTGTGTTTTTAACTGAGTTGGGTTTAGCCCTTTAAATGCTTGTAGTGTATTTGCATTGTCGTACCAAATTAAATTAGCGTACGGTGCCTGCATTGGTAAAAATGCTAATGGCCCGGTTGGTGTAAACTGTTGCCATGTTTTAATTTGTTGCGGGGCATCGAGTTTAATTAATACCCCCATGCAATGCTGTTGGTACTGCCATCCCGTAATACCAATATTAGCTTTATCACGCAATTGCGATTGCCCGCCATCGGCGGCAATTACTAAATCAGCCGTATAGGTTTGATCACCATACACAAGCGTAATTAAATCATTCGTTTGCTCTACTTTAGTTACCGGTAATGATTGCTCAATAACCTCAATCTTATAATGCTCAAATTGCTGCCACAAACTTGCTTGTATTAAACTATTTTCAATCAAGTGACCTAAATGTGTCGTGTTTATGTCGGCGCAATCAAATAATAAATTGTCACCACCGCGCTCAAAAGCCTCTAATTGTTGATAAGGTGCTATGCGGTTTTGCCTTAAAAGAGGCATTGCGCCTAATTCATCAAGTAAATTTTCTGAAAAACGATTAATGGCAGACACTCTAATATCCACCTTATCGCTACTAAGAATGTGCGATGGGTCTATTAGGTGTTTTTCAATTATGCGCACGCCAAAGCCTTGTTGAGCCAGCTTTATCGCCATAGCCGCGCCAACCATGCCTCCGCCAACTACTATCACATTATTTTTAGTCATGTTTTTCATCATTTTATTATTACTTGAGTCTGTTTTGATTGTATCAAAATTAATTTGTTTTATACCAGAGGATATCCCTAACAGCTGATTAAACTCGCCCTGTATTGATTTGAGATCACAAACATGAAAACTATACTTGGATCTGGGCGGGTATCCAGCTAAAATACGCCTCCTTTAAGTGAGCATGCTTGCTCCTTAATCCTGTTTCTAGCACATTTTTGTGCCACTATCGAATTGAACACGAGGCAATATTTCAATGAGCAAAAAGCTGCATATTAAAACCTGGGGTTGTCAGATGAACGAATACGACTCTCAGAAAATGGCTGAACTTTTAGATGCCACCAACGGCTACCAGCTAACTGATGATGCAACAGATGCCGACGTAATCTTACTCAACACCTGTTCAATTCGTGAAAAAGCACAAGAAAAAGTATTTCACCAGTTAGGTCGTTGGAAGTTGTTAAAAGACGACAAGCCAGATTTAATAATTGGTGTAGGTGGTTGTGTTGCCTCACAAGAAGGCGACTCTATTCGCCAACGTGCACCATTTGTAGATGTTATTTTTGGCCCGCAAACACTACACCGTTTACCAGAAATGATTAAACAAGTGCAAGGCGATAAAGGCTCATCGGTTGTTGATATTTCATTCCCAGAGATTGAAAAGTTTGACCGCCTGCCAGAGCCAAAAGCGGATGGCCCATCTGCGTTTGTATCAATTATGGAAGGCTGTTCTAAATACTGTACTTTTTGTGTTGTACCGTATACTCGCGGCGAAGAAGTTAGCCGCCCAGTAGATGACGTATTACTAGAAATTGCACAACTTGCTGAGCAAAACGTACGTGAAGTAAACCTACTAGGCCAAAACGTAAACGCATACCGCGGCGACACGCACGATGGCGAAATATGTTATTTTTCAGATTTAATTCGTCTTATTGCTGCTATTGATGGTATTGACCGTATTCGTTACACCACATCGCACCCGGTAGAATTTACGCCAGACATCATTGACGTTTACGCTGATGTACCAGAGCTTGTAGATCACTTACACCTACCAGTACAAAGTGGTTCAGACCGTATATTAAACCTAATGAAACGTGGCCATACGGCAATTGAATACAAATCGACAATTCGTAAGTTACGCAAAATTCGCCCTAACTTAAGCATGTCGTCAGATTTCATTATTGGTTTCCCAGGCGAAAGTAAAGAAGACTTTGAAGCAACCATGAAGCTTATTAGCGACATTGGTTTTGATATGAGCTTTAGCTTTATTTACAGTGCACGCCCAGGTACGCCAGCGGCAGATTTACCAGATGACGTAACAGAGCAAGAGAAAAAAGAGCGCTTATACTTACTACAAAACCGTATTACACAAATGGCGCAGCAAATTAGCCGTCAAATGTTCGATACAGAGCAACGTATACTTGTTGAAGGTCCTTCTAAAAAGAACCCAATGGAATTACGTGGCCGTACCGAAAATAACCGTGTAGTAAATTTTGTTGGCCCGCACACAGTGATCGGACAGTTTGTTGACGTACGTATTACCGAAGCACTACCTAACTCTTTACGTGGTGACTTAATTCGTACAGAATCAGAAATGAACTTACGACGTGAAATAGCTCCTTCAGCTATTTTAACTAAAGCTGCAGCTGCAGAGCCAAAACCAGACACTGTTAACGAAATTGGCGTAGCTACTTTCGTTCCTTAGTCAAAATTATTAGCGCCAGTTAACGCTGGCGCAGTACTATAGGAAGCAATTTTGAGTAATCAGTTAAAAACATTAGAGATTTATTTAGAACCTGCCGATAACAAACGCCTTTCTTCTTTATGTGGCCCGTTTGACGAAAACATCAAACAAATTGAGCGCCACCTGGCTGTTGAAATAATTCACCGTGACAACTTTTTTAAAGTAACCGGTAAACTACACAACTGCGCCGGCGCTGTAGAAATCTTAAAAAACCTTTATGTTGATACTCAGCCAGTTCGTGGTGTTTTAGGCGAAATAGAACCCGATGCCGTTCATTTAGCTATTACCGAATCAAAAGCCCTAGAGCAAGATGCATCAAGCAGCGCTTACGGCAAAGAAATGGTGATTAAAACGCGCCGTGGTGTTATTAAACCACGTAACGATAACCAAGGTGTTTATGTGGCTAATATTTTAAACCACGACATTACCTTTGGTATTGGCCCTGCTGGTACTGGTAAAACCTACCTTGCAGTTGCTGCCGCCGTTGACGCCCTTGAGCGCCAAGAAATACGCCGTATATTATTAACGCGTCCTGCTGTAGAAGCGGGCGAAAAGCTTGGCTTTTTACCCGGTGATTTAAGTCAAAAAATAGACCCGTACCTACGTCCTCTTTACGACGCTCTTTTTGAAATGCTAGGTTTTGAAAAAGTAGAAAAACTCATCGAAAAAAATATCATTGAAGTCGCCCCGCTTGCTTACATGCGCGGACGTACTTTAAACGATGCCTTTATTATTTTAGATGAAAGCCAAAATACCACCGCCGAGCAAATGAAAATGTTTTTAACCCGTATAGGGTTTAACTCAAAAGCGGTTATTACAGGCGATATAACACAGGTCGATTTACCTCGTGGAACACGTTCAGGCCTTCGCCATGCAATGGAAGTACTTGATGGCGTAAACGAAATTAGCTTTAACTACTTTAAAGCCCAAGACGTAGTACGCCACCCTGTTGTAGCACGCATAGTTGAAGCCTACGAGCGAAACGACGAAAGCGAGCGACTAAAGCGCATTGAAAAGCAAAATGCAAAAGACGCACTTGCTGCTATTCAACAGCCTACTACTAAAGAGTAATACTTTGACAACCGAACTTGATTTACAAATAGCCTGTGAGTTTGACAACCTCCCAAGCGAAGAGCAATTTGCACTGTGGGCCGACAAAGCCCTTAGCCAATACCGTGACGAGTCTGAGCTCAGTATCGTTATTAGCGACGAAGCGCAATCGCAACAACTTAATAACGACTATCGCGGTAAAAATAAACCGACCAACGTACTGTCGTTCGAATTTGAAGCACCACCAGGAATAGATATTCCCTTGGTTGGTGATTTAATTATTTGCCCAGCTATTGTATTAGCTGAAGCAATTGAGCAAGAGAAGTCATTTCATGACCACTTTGCCCACATGGTTATTCACGGATGCTTGCATTTGCTTGGATTTGACCATATAAAGAGTGACGATGCTTTAGAGATGGAAAGCATCGAAAAGCAATTACTTGCAGAGCTAAACATAGCAGACCCATACCGGGACGATATTTAAATTAACGGAGCAATTAGACGCAATGAGCGACGGTAACTCGCAATCTAGCCAGGGTTCTTCTGGCAAAACGTGGTTGGGCAGAATAGCCCAAATGTTGCAAGGGGAACCCCAGAATAGAGAAGAGCTGGTCGAAGTTATTGCCGATGCGCAAGAACGAGACGTAATCGATCCTGAAACAAAAGAGATGATAGAAGGTGTGCTTGGCGTGTCTGAGCTTAAAGTGCGAGACATAATGGTTCCGCGCTCACAAATGATCACTCTTGAGATCGACAGCCCGCTTGAAGAGCTAATTCCAATGATGGTTGACTCAACTCACTCACGTTTTCCAGTGGTGATTGAAGACAAAGACCATGTAGAAGGTTTTTTACTCGCTAAAGATTTATTGCCACTGATCTTAAATAAAGACGAGCATTTACCATCAATACGCGATTATTTACGCCCAGCAATGGTAGTACCTGAGAGCAAACGTGTTGATACATTGCTAAACGAATTCCGTCAGCAACGCTACCATATGGCTGTTGTTATTGACGAATACGGCGGCGTATCGGGCTTAGTAACGATTGAAGATATTCTTGAAATAATTGTTGGCGAAATCGAAGATGAGCACGACGAAGAAGAAGAACATCAAGATATTCGTCGACTTGCTAAACATGTTCACGTAGTGCAAGCACTCACACCTGTAGATGACTTTAACGAGCATTTTAAAACAGGCTACAGCACAGACGAAGCCGATACTATTGGCGGAACTGTACTGCACGCATTTGGCCATATGCCAAGCCGTGGTGAAACGATTGACATAGAAGGTTACCAATTTAAAGTAACCAACGCCGATAATCGTCGTATTTTGCAACTGCAAGTCACCGTTCCTAAGGCTGATGATAACGACAGTGAAGAAACTGCTAACTAGACTTACCCTATTAGCAAAAGATAAAAAAGCATGGCTCGCACTCGTTGCGGGCCTTGTTTTAACTTTTGGCTATGCTCCCTTTGAAATTTGGCCCATCGTATTTGTTAGCCTTGGTGCCATAATTTTTTGCGTTAATCCCAATAATACCGGTAAAGCACACGCAAAAGCCGCCGCTAAATATGGCTTTATATTTGGCCTAGGCTGGTTTGGTGCAGGTATAAGCTGGGTACATGTTTCTATTGCCACCTTTGGCGGTATGCCGCTTATAGCGTCGCTCTCGTTAATGGCTTTTTTGTGCTCATACTTAGCGTTATTTCCCGCACTTGCCTTTTGGGCAACTACACGCTTTGCCACTGGTCCTAAAAGCTTTGGCGCATTACTAATTGCCTGCTTTGCAGTTAGTGAGTATTTACGTGGCACCGTACTTACCGGTTTCCCGTGGTTAAGTTTTGGCTACACGCAAACCGACGGACCTTTAAGGCTGCTTGCCCCTTATATTGGCGAGTTTGGCTTAACCCTCGTGTGTATCGCTATTGGCTTTGCACTGTATAGACTTACCCAAAAAGATTTTAAAACCTCGGCGGTTACGGCTACAACTGTTGCGCTTATTTTTACAGGTGCAAACACCACAGGCAGTATTCATTACACAGATAAAAACATGTCAGTATTACTCGTACAAGGCAACATACAGCAACATCTGCGCTTTGAGCCAAGCGAGTTTTGGACCACAATGAGCAAATACCAAGACATGACACGCCCACATTGGGATGCCGACTTAATAGTATGGCCCGAAGCCGCAGTGCCTGAAATAGAAATGCTTGCTGATTCCTATCTAGCCAATTTAGACAGTGCAGCCTCGTTTAATAAAACCGCCCTTGTAACCGGTATTGTTGACTATCAGCGAGACACCAAAAACATATTCAATACACTTATCGTGGTTGGTAATAAAGAACGCAGCGACGAGCATGGGCATTATCATTACCTTGATAAAAACCGCTATCAAAAACACCAGCTATTACCTATTGGCGAATTTGTGCCGTTTCAAGATTTTTTGCGCCCTATTGCCCCATTATTCGATTTACCTATGTCATCGTTTACCCGTGGCGACAAAGTGCAAAACAACTTACGGGCCAATGGCTATAACTTACTCCCTGCTATTTGCTACGAAATTGTTTTTTCCGACTTAGTGCGCGGTAATTACAAAAGCGATTCCGACCTACTCTTTACGGTAAGTAACGATGCCTGGTTTGGCGACTCCATTGGGCCTTTGCAACATATGCAAATAGCCCGTATGCGCGCGCTCGAACTACAACGCCCTCTAGTGCGTGTTACTAACAATGGTGTAAGCGCCGTATACGACCCTATAAGCCACGCACAACAAACCATGCCACAGTTTGAAGCTACAACATTGAAAGCTAACATTAAGCTCATAAAAGGCGACAGCGTGTACAGCCAATATGGAAATATGTTTGTGTGGGGATTTGTGTTGTTGATGGGGGTTGTTGGATTTGGGGTTAGGTTGAGAAAGTGAATTAAAATTAATAGCTGTCGGTGGACAGCTATTTAAAAAAGGTGTTTATTGTTGGGTTTCGCTTCGCTCTACCCAACCTACGCAAATTTACTTTTTAATCCAGCCTATGCTAAAAATATAACGGGCTTTGTTCTATTTTTAATACTTGGTGTTGCTCAATATCAGGTCTAAAACGTTAAACTCGACTGTAATTTATAATTGGGTTTTCACAAATAAACTCACCACCTTTAACGGCATACCTCAATACAATATTGAGATTGAGCCTAAAATGCCGACCGACTTTAACTTTATCGGTATACGACTTTATTTCACTTACTTGGGGGAGTTTAATTAAGTATCAAATTTAAATGGGGTTAACATACAGCATAGTAACATTTTATCGTAACCCGACTATTGGAGTCCTCAATAACTTTTTAGCCATAAATACTCGTTATGCTTTTTGCTTTCTATAGGGGTAGTTTACAACAACTATCAAAACCACTTAAACTTTAGCTTTGCTGAGTGTACTCTGCTCACCTGTGGCCTCAGTAGATTACAATGAATATCAATATAGCTACTTTTATTTGGTTCTATAAAAATGTCATCGCTTTTACCTAAACAATTACCAACAAACTTTCCGTTTTCATCAAATGTAGATGCTATAACACCACCTGCATATATGCTTTCATTGGTGATATTTTTTAACTCGGCAGTTATTCTTACTCGCCCATTTTCTTTAAAAATATCAGAAAGGGTAAGTTTATAATCACTATTTAAGTCGTCGGTACCCTCCAATGCTTTATTTGATACCTGCTCTTTAAATCCACTATCAACTTCTGCGGCTATTGTTAGCGCGTACACACTGATACCACCGAGTGTTGCTATTACAAACCCTATCCCCCAAAAAAAGCCCTTTATAGCCTCATTAAAATTATTACTCATTTAATTCCCTTTTAATTTTTCACTACTAAATTTCGTTAACGATATACCCAACCCCCCCTTTCACTAATCTAGTATATAAATTAAAACTTATTTTTGTAATAAGCTTTTTAAACCATAGTACCAACTAAGCGCTGCCACCGTGCCATGAGTTTCTTCTTCAAAGTAACGTTGATTTATATATAAACTGTTACTCGGGTGCGCTTTTAGTTTTTTAGCAAGCTCTAAGCCCCATTTATAATTAGCCTCTCCAATTTCACCAAAAGCTGCATTATTAGCAAAAGTAAAATATACATTGCCTTTAAGCTGCTTGTTTATAAGTTGTTGTTCGTCAAAATAACGATTGAGATAATTATTATCCCAAAGGTAGGTTGCATCAATAATTAAGTAATCAGTAAATAAAGAGTGATTGGTAAGTAAAACATAACTTGCGAACAAGCCGCCGAAAGATTCCCCAATTAATACCCGCTTATTTGATGTACGGTAATTTTTATTAATGAAGGAAATAAGTTCTTTTTCAAAAAAAGCGGTGTAGTTTGCGGCATTGCCAATGTTTTCAAATTTTTCGAGTAGCTTGCCGTTAAAAGTCCAATCGACATTGGTAGGGGTAAAGTCGCGCTCTCTTATCGCATTTTTACTGTTAGGAACAGCGACAATAATTGCTTGTTGAATTTGTTTTTCTAGCCGCTCAGTACTGAGTGCTTCAACAAGCCCCGCTAAGGCTTTTAAATGGGTTGTGTCGCCATCAAGCAAGTAAATAACAGGATATACTCGTTCGAGGTTTTGCTTGTAGCTTGGCGGTAAATAAACACTATAACTGCGCTGCTCACCTAAGATAATAGACTTAAGCTGATGTGTTTTTGCTAACACAATATTTTCTGACGCATACGAAGCTGTAATAAAATACAGATAACTAAACGCCATTAATAAAGCTTTCATAACCATCCTTGTAATTAATAAGAGCAAACTTAACTTTTTACAGTACCTTCTACCGTTTCAACGTTTACAACTTGATTCAAGTTACCTTTAATAACCACAGTGGCTGATATTTTATCTTGAATTGCTTGCCTGTTTGGGTCCCAATATATCTGCAGAAACCCCAATAACCCGGTAGCAAAACCTGCACCGTAGCCGCCGTAGCGACCAAAACAGTCTAATAAACCTAATGGCTCACCGCTTAGGGCGACAACACGGATATTACAAACCTTTTTACCCGGTGTTTGGCCGCGCCAAAGCAACGAGAACAACGTAAAGTAAACAGCAGCCCAACCAAAACCTAAGCCTAAGTCTTGAATAATGCCTTTGCTCCACTGCAAAATACTATTTGTGGTTGTTTGTGTAGGTTTTTCTTCTATTAACTGTGCAGGCTTTATTTCGTTATTTTCACTGAGTGCTAATAGTTGTAAAAGTACGGTAGCAAGTTGTGGGTTTTGTAGGTCATCCATTTCTGCTAATTTGGGAACTTCCCCTATTAAATTATCAAGTGCGTTTTGTTGGCAAGGTTGATCACAGCTGTCATCGGCTGTTTGCGCTAAATAAGTATTTACGCGTTGTTTTTCTGTGGCGGTAAGCTGAATTTCATCTTGTATTTTTACGCCCTGAACAGCCAAACCTTGATCAGCGTTATCGTCTTCTAGGTAATCTATGCCAATTGAAAGCATAGTAAGTGCGCTTACAAATAAAATACTTGCTGCCGTTACTTTTAAGATTCTTCGCCACACACTCGACATTTTTGGGAGGTATTGCTGAGCCGTACCTTTATAAAAAGCCATTGCAGCGACAAATGCTATTAAAGCCGCGCTGAGCTTGGCTGCTAAAAATATCAGTGCAACATCAATAATAATCGCTAATGCACGCCTACTAGGTGTAGCCAAAGGCAAGCCTAGTAAAGCACTGTCAATTTTAAAGGCGTAGGGTGTAATAACTTCTCGGGTTTCAGAATTTGATAATTCTAATTGTTCTATCTCTTTGGCTTTCATTTATTTTCTTGTTATTAAAATAGGTAACCCGGTTAACTTACGCGTTTTTTATTTTTTGCTCAAGATTAACTCTGCTTTATTTTGAAGAAAATCGACCTCACAAATACTAAAAGTTACAACCGTTTACAAATATAAAGTTAACATAATTTACAAAAGTAACTATTGAACATATATTGATGCTGAAACTGCTTTCACACTAAAAATTAAATATATGGAGTATATTTTGAAGTTATTAACTAACATGTTTTTCTTGTTTTCGGTCCTTATTTTGAGTGGCTGTGCTCACCAGATAAGTTTAAATCCAGACACTGAAAAACTTCAGGTTACAGAAAATAAATCAGCATCAGTTGTAGGTTATTATATTTCTGAAGATGATATAAAAAAACAAGTAAAAACACCTGGCGGTGGTGGCGATAATGTTAGTTACAAACCTTATAAAGACACAGAAGCAGCGCTGTATACTGTGCTTTCTAATAAATTTGAAAACGTCTATAAGCTTGAATCATTAACTGATAGTACATTTTTAAAAGATAAGAAAATTGAGTATGTATTCATACCGACAATAACCACGCAATCTAGCTCAGATAGCTTATTCACATGGCCTCCTACAGAATTTACCTTCACGCTAAACTGTAAAACTTTAAATAATAATGGTGATATAGCATGGAATAGTGAAGTTAAAGGTTTTGGCAACGCTGAATTTGATGAGTTTAAAAATGATTTTTCTTTATCTGCAAAACGTGCAACGGAAGAAGCATTTAACAAACTAGTTGTAGAACTTGATCAATCAAATTTATAAATAAGGACAGAAATAAAATGAAGTATAAAAGTTCACTAGGTTTAATCGCGGCTTTATTTTTAAGTGCATGTACCATTCAAGTTCCACCTTATAGTGCAGATATCAGCAACGTTTCTAAACTAAAAGAAGAGTCTAATACACCCGTCTCAGTCGGAACAATTGAATCTGAAAAAAAATTAAATAAGATATCACTTCGAGGCTCTCCTCTTGTTTCATCTGTAGGCAACAGTTATGGAGCATATATTGAGAGCGCTTTAATACAAGAATTAAAACTGGCTAAACTTTGGTCTGGCGTTGCTAAAAAGCAAGTGACTGGCAAGGTTATTGATCAAGATATTGATGTAACAGGGTTCTCAGAGGGGAATTCATTTATAAAAGTAAATTTTGTTGTTTCAGAAGACGATGCAATTTTATTTGAGAAAGTAATTTCAGCTGAACATAATTTCGACTCTTCATTTATTGGAGCAATTGCAATCCCAAATGGTCAACGAAGCTATGTAGAGCTTGTTCAAAAATTACTTAAGAACTTGTATTCTGACGAAGAGTTTATTACTGCAATTCAGTAAGTACTCTCTGTGCAATTAAAACAAATAAGGAGCTGTATGTTACAGCTCCTTATTTATATAAATTTAATTTGTAACTGGATAATCGGTATAGCCTTGCTCTGCACCACCAAACAAAGTGTCGGGGTTGTGGCTGTTAATAGGCTTGCCTTGCTTTAAGCGTGCTGGTAAGTCTGGGTTTGATACAAATGGGCGACCAAAGCCAATCATGTCGGCCCAACCTTCGCTAAGTGCTTTGTCTGCACGTTCTTTGGTGTACTTGCCTGCGTAAATTAATACACCGTTGTAGGCTTTACGAATGGCGTGTTTAAACTCAACACTCATTAAAGGTGCATCATCCCAATCTGCTTCAGCTATATGCATGTAACCTACGCTAGCTTTATTTAATGCCTCAGAAACCGCTAAATAAGTTTCCTCAGGGTTTTCGTCTACTGTGCCATTAAGGGTTGTTAACGGGGCTAGTCTTACGCCTACCTTGCTGCTATCAATTTCGTCGCTAACAGCATTTACGACTTCAATTAAAAAGCGTATACGGTTTTGCACGCTGCCACCATATTCATCGGTGCGAGCATTTGACTCTGAGTCTAAAAATTGGTTAATAAGGTAACCATTTGCAGCATGAAGCTCTATGCCATCAAATCCTGCATTAACTGCATTTTTAGCAGCTTGACGAAATTCGCCTATGACTTGCGTAATATCTTGTTTGCTCATCTCGCGTGGTAACTGAGTATCTACAAAACCCGGTGTGCCGTTTGTATCTACAAATACTTTTACGTCTTTTGCAGCAATGGCCGAGGCTGAAATAGGCTGCACGCCACCGGTGTTGTCACTGTGAGTTACACGACCAACATGCCAAAGCTGAGCAAACATCACGCCACCAGCGCTATGTACTGCACTTGTTACTTTACTCCAGCCTGCAACTTGCTCATTTGAATAAATACCCGGAGTCCAAGCGTAACCTTTACCAAGCTCACTAATTTGCGTGCCTTCGCTTACAATTAGCCCGGCACTTGCGCGCTGTGCGTAATATGCTGCCATTAAGTCGTTAGCTATATCGCCAGGCTGTGTTGAACGCGAGCGGGTCATTGGGGGCATAACAATACGGTTTTTTAATGTTTTACCTGCAAGTTCTATTGGTTCAAAAAGTAATGTCATAATGCCTCCTAAGTTTGATTGCGTTCATAATAACGTAACCAAGCACCTGCAAAAACAACAGAAACTGCAAAATAGTTTTGCTGTATCTGCAATAAAGCCACAAAGTAAAACACATTAACTTTAGGTGAACTAAATGTATTTTATTGACTCATAACAGCACTATTATGTTGAGGGTTTGATGTGAATAAAGGGAATGCATGGCCGTGGGTTATCTCGTTTTGTATACACGCTATTGTGTTGTACTTTTTGTTTTCGCAATCTATTAAAGTTGCGCCGCCAAAGGAAAAGGAAAGCGCAATAATACAGGCCTATGTTACAGTTAATTTAGCTAGCCTACCTAGGCCAAGCCCAGTTGTTACAACAACCAATGCGCCCGATATAAAACCTGTAAATACTAAAACAGATGCACCGAATGCAGTGACCTCTAACACTACACCTATAAAAAAAGATTCTACAAAAGCCAAAGTAAAGGTGACTAAAAAAATAAAAGCCAAAACCACCACGTTACAAAAGGCACAAACAGAGCTTAAAAATGACTCTGTTAAACCTACTGAACCCCAGTCAGCTGCGCCTTCAGAGCCTCCAACAAAAGCTTCTCAAACATTTAAAAAGCTAAATCCATATGCGCCGCTATTTGGCTCACCTGTAAATAATATGACTCATAAAAAAATGGTCTCCTTTGGTGAAGACAATGGCTCTGCAAGTGATGAGATAAACAATAAGCCGACTATTAAAACGCCAGTAAAATCTGACAACTCAGAAGTTATTAGCCAAAATACAACAGGCACACGACGGTTAGAAAAATTTAACGGTAAATGCTATTTAATTGATACTTCAACCGTATTTGGTAGTAATGGCATGCCTCAAGGTAGCGGTAAACCCTGTCCTGAGGATAAAACTGATAAAGAAATTATGTTTGAAAAAATCATGAAAAAATGGAGCCGTAAAAATAATTAGCTTTAAATAAGTGAACAAATAATATGTTTATTCGTATTGATAAGCTTAAAGTATTTAGGAGTAAGCCATGATCACCAAACAACTATCATCACTTTTTGTATTTAATTTATTAGTTGTAAGTGCACAAGCGAATGCAAACCAGCGCTGGTACGTTGTTAACGACTCAGTAATGGGTGGGGTATCAAATAGCCAAGTAAACCAAACTGCTAAAAGTTTAATATTTGAAGGGAATATATCGCTTGAAAACAACGGTGGTTTTGCATCAATACGTACAGAGCTAAATACACAAAGCCAAAATACTAAAGCTATAGCGGTGCGTGTTAAAGGCGATGGACAAACCTATCAGCTTAGGCTCAGAACTACCAATTACCTCGATGGCGCAGCGTACACCCACTCATTTAAAACAGTAAAAAATGAATGGGTAGATATAAACTTTGCTCCGAGTGATTTTATTTTAACGTATCGCGGTCGCGTGCTTGAGCAGCAGGTTATTATTGATCTTGACGATATAAAACAGCTAGGCTTTATGATTGCAGGCAAACAAGAAGGTAAGTTTAAACTTGAAGTGGGTAAAATTGAGTTTAAAAGCTAACCCACCAGCATGTTGGTGGCGCTAAATAGTATAGTCGTCGCCTCGCCTTTTCATTTCACTAATAACCAGCTCAACCATTTGTTGTTTTATTGCTGCTTGTTCTGACTTTAGCTCACCTAATTGCAGCTCAAGCCTATCGATTTGATCTTGCTGTTGCGTGTTTTTATATTTTTTTGCACCTAGGTGCACTGCATCTAAAGTTAAATTGGCATCACTTTCATTTATCTCATTGGCGCTACTATCTATGGTTAAACTACGTTGAACTGGGCTTTGTTTAAGTTTGTTAATTTGTTCTTGCAGCGCAATAACTCGCCCAGTGAAGTGCTTGTATACTTTTTCGAGGTTTTTATATTGATTGCTAAACGTAGCGTTATCTTCACTGTATTCTTGCGCTTTGGTATCTAGAAACTTTGATAACACATATTTTGGCTCTTCCTCATTTTCTTCCTCGCTCTTTTCTTCACTCGCTTTTTCAACAGCTAGTTTATCTGATTGCGCTAAAGGTTGAGTATTTGAGCTGTGTACTTGGTATGGAATGGGAGCCGCTGAAACCTTCATTATTTTGTCCCTAAAATAGTTTACCTTTTTTATAGGTATCGACCTCGTATTAAAATCCTTGAGTAAATTTTATTGTTAGCTAAAAGCAAAAAGCCCCACTTTATTAAAGTAGGGCTTATACCAATTTATTAAACTAACTCGTTGCTTACTTAGTGCTTTGGTTATCTTGTGAGAGCGCAATAAGTGCAAGTGCCGCATTTAGGCGGGTATTTAAATTATTATAAATAGTCATGCCAAACACACCAATAATACAAACCATTAAACCCATTTGTAGGTTAACGCTCATCTCTAGTAAAAAAACAGCTGCAACGAGTAAGCACAGCGCTAATGCATAAATAATAGATTGAAAGGTAAAGTTAATATCACCCTTGGCTATTTTAAGTAATTCGTCTTTATTCATAACTTACTTCCTTGTTATTTAATTTAATCACTCAGACTCAATTGCCAGTAACTCTACTTCAAAAATAAGTACTGAGGCAGGAGGAATACTCCCTACACGCTTTTCGCCGTACGCTAATTGGTGCGGTACATATAACGTGTATTTATCGCCCGGGCTCATAAGTTGTAAACCCTCAGTCCAGCCTTTAATAACTTGATGTAAACCAAAGCTAATCGGTGTTTTACGCTCTACTGAGCTGTCAAACACAGTACCGTCGATTAGTGTGCCGTGGTAATGCACGTTAACTATACTTGTTAGGCTCGGTGTGTTCTCACTCTTACCTTTTTGCACTATTTTGTACTGCAAGCCAGAAGTCGTTTCTACTACGCCCTCTACCTTTGCGTTAGCGGCTAAATAGTCTGCACCTATTTGTGCATTTATGCCTGCTTGTTGTTTTGCTTTTTTACTATTTTGAAATATTAAAAAACAAAAAATGGCGATAACTACCGCCAAAATTATATTAATCATCATTAACCTTTTTCGTTGTCTAGCTTTTCATTATCTGGCTCTTCGTCTTTTTCGTCATCATCGCCATTTACTATGTCGGCAATCTCTTTAAGACGAGCAAGCGCAATACCGTTTACTGAGTTTTCTGGATACTGGTCATCAATAATATCGCCAGCTTCTATATCCATTAATAAGTTAAGCGCTTGGTCTACGGTTTCAACTGCGTAAATATTAAATTTACCCGCATCAACCGCATTAAGTATTTCATCATCAAGCACTAAGTTAACTTGGTTTGATTTAGGAATGATAACGCCTTGCGAACCTGTTAAACCACGCATTTTACACAGTTTAAAAAAGCCTTCTATTTTTTCGTTTACGCCGCCAATGGCTTGTACATCACCATGTTGGTTAATAGAGCCTGTAAGCGCAATTGATTGGCTAATAGGTAGGCTTGTAATAGACGAAATAAGCGCACACAACTCTGCTAAAGATGCGCTATCACCATCTATGTAGCCATAGCTTTGCTCAATAGCAATATTAGCGCTAAGCGTTAAACTAAAGTGCTGCGCGTATTTATTTCCTAAATAACCGGTAAGCAACATAACGCCTTTTGAGTGAATTGCTTTACCAAGCTCAGCTTCGCGTTCAACATCTATTACGCCATCGGCGCCCGCATAAACCGTTGCGGTAATACGTGCAGGTGTACCAAACGAGGTATCGCCAATGTGCAGTACCGTTAGGCCATTCACTTTGCCAATGGCTTGACCGCTAGTAGCAATAAGTGTGTGGCCTTCTTTTATATCACTGAGCATATTTTCGCTAATTTGGCCGGTACGGTATTGCTTGCCTTCAATGGCTTCGTCAATATGGTGCGCGTCAATAACGGTTAATTTATCTTGTTTTGCGTAGTAACTCGCTTCTGCAATAAGTTCAAGCACATCAGCAAAACGCGCTGATAATTTATTTTGATGCTCAGCTTGGCGGTAACTAAATTTAAGTAAACGCACCATAGCAGCCTGCGTTGCAGTGCACTTTAATGTTTGCTCGCAATACTCGGTTACTTTAGTAATAAACTGATATTGCAATTTATCGCTACTTGGCAAGTAGTAATCAAAGTCGGCCAATACTCTAAATAGCTCTGCAAATTCTTCGTCATATTCACCTATGGTGTAGTACAACTCACGCGAACCTAATAAAATAATTTTAACATCAAGCGGTATAAGCTGCGGGCGAAGTGTAAAGCTAGTGCCTACTGTGCTGTCTTGATACGGTAAGTCGTTTTTAATTTGATGTGTTTTTAACGCGAGTTTTAAACCATCCCATACTTGTGGGTTTGCCATGATTTTTTCAGCGTCCATAATTAAATAACCGCCATTAGCACGGTGCAATGCACCGGCCTGAATTGAGCGATAACAGGTAATTAAAGAGCCTTGCGAAGTTGAGTACTCAATTTTGCCAAATATATTGCCAAATGTTGGGTTAGGCTCGTACACAACCGGTGCTGCGTCGTCCTCTTTAAACTCAACTAAAATATTAGGTGCAAAAAAGTCGGTTAGCATGCCTTTGCGATCAAAGTCTTCTTTGCTTTCTTCACTTTCATCTTCGTCATCGAGCCATTCAAGTACCGCGTCTATAATTTCAACGCGTATATCTTTTAAATAACGCAGTACGCCAATGTGAGTTGCGTATTTATGTTCTAAGTCTTTTAAAAGTGGTTTAGTGGCTTGCTCTGCAGTCGATTTTTTAAGATTGCGTTGTTTTTCTTTTGATTCGCGTTTCCAACGTGGTAGCTCTATTAACGCTTCTATTAGTGCATCTTCGAGTTTTTCTATTTTTTCAAAAAACTCTTCACGCAACGTTTCTTCAAGTTCGCCAAATTCACTGTCGCTTAACTGTTTACCATCAACAAGTGGTGCAAACCCTACAGAATTTTTTTCTTCGACTAACGCAACGCTTTGTTCAAGTGCGGCAATTTCTACTGCGGTAATAGCACTATCGTAGGCATCGTTAAACTCACGATCGATTGATTTTTTCTTACGCTGATACGCTGGGTTATCAAATGCCGCAGGAAAGGTGTCGAGTACTTCATCTAAAAATGAATCTATATCGTCACTAAGTTGCTTACTTTGGCCCGGTTGCATAAACAGCGCAATAGGTTCTCTGTGGTCATCGTAATTATTTACGTATAACCATTCGTTTGGCGTTGAGCGGTCTTTTGCGTGTTGTTTAAGTTTGTCTTTAACAAGCGTAAAGCGCCCGTGAGCGGCCTCGCCCATTACATAAACGTTGTAACCCGGCAGTTCCATCCCTAATGAAAAGTCTAAAGCACTTTGGGCGCGTTGTTGCCCTATAAACGTAAGTTGCTCTGGGTATGGATTGCTCATACACGTGTTTACGTGATTAGTAGAAATACTCGGTGCGAGCTTTGAAACAGATAGTGGCAGCAATTTTTTCGTCATTCTAACTTCTTTTTTTACCAGCATATTCGCTGGCCTTTGGGCGTATTAAGTGGCCCGCAGCCACTTAATACTTATATTTAAGGGTGCAGTGCCTTACGACTAAAATAGATTCCATCACATTCAATACACGGTGTAATTTGTGTAGCGTGATAAACATCGTAACTATGGGTGCAATTCTTACATACTAATGTGCCCATGGCTATCCATTCGCCTGCGTGATACACACCATTGTGCTTAAAATCTTGGCTAAGAGATTGCCACTCAAGTTGAGTTTTATCTTCTATGTGCGAAAGTTCAAACCAAAGAGACTCTTTAAGCTCTTGCCATGCAAGCGAATTATAGTGTGATTCGTTTTCTTGGACATGTTCTATATCGCGCTGTAAGTAACTTTTGTATAACCCGTACTTTTCTTGTCCTAAATCTTTAAGTGCCTGCTCAGATTCAACAAACCGAGTAACTGTATCTTTTACTTCGTGATCTTTTACATCTTTTAGCCAGTTGGTTAAATCGCTGAGCCATGCTTTATAATCTGCCATTTTATACTCCTTCAAAATTGCTGTTAAATCACCCTATAACTTAGATAAGTATAGGTTAACCTGAACTGAAGGTTATAATTTATCAAAACCGCGTTTTTGACGCTGTGAATAGCACTTTATTTGGGGTATCCTAATGGCAATTTTTTATTAGTTTGCAAGAAGTCTGGAACCATAGATGCAAGAGCAATATAACCCGCAAGATATAGAGTCAAAAGTACAAAGCTACTGGGAAGAAAACCAGGTATTTAAAGTCACTGAAGATGAGAGCAAAGAAAAGTATTACTGCCTTTCTATGTTCCCTTATCCGAGTGGTCGACTGCATATGGGTCATGTGCGTAACTACACCATTGGTGATGTTGTTTCTCGTTTCCAGCGCCTGCAAGGCAAAAACGTAATGCAACCTATGGGTTGGGATGCGTTTGGTTTACCTGCAGAAAACGCTGCTATTAAAAACAAAACAGCACCAGCTAAGTGGACATACGAAAATATTGATTACATGCGTACCCAACTTAAGCAATTAGGTTTTGGTTATGACTGGGATCGCGAAATTGCGACATGTCATCCAGAATACTACAAGTGGGAGCAGTGGTTTTTCACTAAGCTTTACGAAAAAGGCCTAGTGTATAAAAAAATGTCGACAGTTAACTGGGATCCAGTGGATCAAACCGTATTAGCTAACGAGCAAGTTATTGACGGTCGCGGTTGGCGTTCAGGCGCTGTGGTTGAGCAAAAAGAAATTCCACAGTGGTTTATTAAAATAACCGACTACGCACAAGAGCTACTTGACGATTTAGACAAGTTAGAAGATTGGCCAGAGCAAGTTAAAACAATGCAGCGCAACTGGATTGGCCGCTCTGAAGGGTGTGATATTGAATTTAAACGCACCGATAACGACGAAACATTTAGCGTATACACAACACGTCCAGATACCTTTATGGGTGTTACGTATGTTGCTGTTGCCGGTGGTCACCCTATTGCGCAAGAAGCCGCTAAAAATAGCGATGCTATTGCAATGTTTGTTGAAGAATGCAAAAACACCAAAGTTGCCGAAGCAGACATGGCAACAATGGAGAAAAAAGGCATTGCAACAGGCTTTTACGCCACTCACCCATTAACGGGCGAGCAAGTACCAATTTGGGTTGCTAACTTCGTATTAATGCATTACGGCTCAGGCGCAGTAATGGCAGTACCTGCACACGACCAACGCGACTTTGAATTTGCAACAGCGTACGGCTTAGATATAAAACAAGTCATTGCGCCTGCTGAAGGTTCAGATCTTGAAGTAAACCTAAAAGAATCAGCATTTACCGATAAAGGCGTACTTGTAAACTCGGGTGAATTTAACGGCCTAGATTTTGAAGCTGGTTTTAAAGCGATTGCCGATAAATTAGAAGCACTAGGCGTTGGTGAGCGTAAAGTAAACTTCCGCCTGCGTGACTGGGGTGTGAGCCGTCAGCGCTATTGGGGTTCTCCAATTCCAATGCTTAGCGATGAAGATGGTAAAGAACTTGCCGCAACAGAAAATATGCTACCAGTTCGCTTACCAGAAGATGTGGTAATGAACGGTGTAACGTCACCACTTAAAGCAGACCCAGAGTGGGCTAAAACAACAGTAAATGGCGCACCTGCGTTTCACGAGACTGATACGTTTGACACCTTTATGGAATCGTCTTGGTATTACGCACGCTACTGTAGCCCTCGCTACGACGAAGGCATGCTAGACCCCGCTGCTGCTAACTATTGGTTACCAGTAAACCAATACATTGGTGGTATTGAGCACGCTATTTTACATTTATTGTACTCGCGCTTTTTCCATAAATTATTACGTGACTTTGGTCTAGTAAACTCAGACGAGCCATTTGACCGCTTACTTTGTCAAGGTATGGTACTTGCTGAAACATTTTATCGTAAAGATGAAAAAGGCGGCGACATTTGGATTTCGCCAAGCGATGTAAACACCGAAACCGACGATAAAGGCCGCGTAACTAAAGCATGGCATAAGGAAGACGGCGAGCCGGTATTCTCATCAGGCATGAGCAAAATGTCTAAGTCTAAAAACAATGGTATAGACCCACAACATGTAATTGCCCAGTATGGTGCAGATACAGTGCGTTTATTCATGATGTTTACAGCACCACCAGAGCAAACGCTTGAATGGTCAGACTCGGGTGTTGAAGGCGCGCATCGTTTCTTAAAACGTGTATGGAAATACGCGGTAGACGTTAAAACAGTAGGTTACCAAGCACTTGATAAATCAACGCTAACTAACCCGCAAAAAGTACTACGTCGCGACTTACACAAAGCCATTGCTAAAGTGACTGATGATGTTGAACGTCGTCAAACCTTTAACACAGCTATTGCAGCTATTATGGAGCTTTCTAATAAGTTATTAAAAGCACCACTGAGCGACAAACAAGATGTAGCGATTGCTAACGAAGCACTTGAAGCATTAATTATTATGCTTGCACCTATTACTCCGCATTTATCGCATGAGCTTTGGAAAGAGCTTGGTAAAGAAGGTGAAATTTTAGATGCGCCATGGCCAAAAGTTGACGAGTCAGCGCTTGTTGAAGATGAAAAATTAATCATCGTGCAAGTAAACGGCAAGCTTCGCGCTAAGTTAACAGTGGCAGCTGATGCAACTCAAGAGCAAGTAGAAGCCCTTGCGTTTGCAGAATCTAACGTCACTAAATTTACTGATGGCTCAACCATTCGTAAAATCATTTACGTACCAGGCAAGCTACTTAACGTGGTAGCTAACTAATATGGCTGCATTTAACGCCATTAAAAATGGACTAGCCTTAGTGCTAGTCTGTTTTTTGTTATCAAGCTGTGGTTTTCATTTAAAAAAAGCCTCTAGCCTGCCTGATAACTTAAAACAGCTAACACTTGTAGGCGATGACGAAAAATCGACTTTATTCACTGAGCTTAAAAAAGAGCTTAAAGCGAGTAACGTAGAGTTAGTATCGTCAGCTAAAGATAAAGCCCAATTGTATTTACGCAAAGAAAGCATTGAACGCCAAACACTTTCGCTGTTTCAAAACGGCCAAGTTGCTGAATACGAGCTCGCTTATGGCGTATCGTATGTAGTTAAACGCCCAGGTGAAAAAGCGATAGAAAAACGTTTTGAGCTTTATCGTAATTACCAAGACGATCCGGATCATGCATTAGCAAAAGCAAAAGAGCTTGAGCTACTTATTAGCGAAATTCGTGAGCAAGCTAGTCGTCGTATTGTTAGAGAGCTGTCGCAACTATAATGCGCTGCTACGCTAATCAACTACCGAGCGAATTAAATAAAGGGCTAAAGCCCTTTTATTTAGTATTTGGAGAAGAGCCTTTTCAAGAAGCACAGTGCGTACAACAAATTCGCGACAGTGCTAAGCAACAAGGTTTTGATGAAGTAATTAAGTTTACTTTAATGCAAGGATTCGATTGGCAAGAAATCATAGCCCAGTACCAAAGTATGTCGTTGTTTAGCGCGCGCACTATTATTGAGCTTGATTTAAACCAACAAAAGCCAGGCGTTATTGGCAGCAATACCTTTAAAAAAGTGGTTGAACTCGTTAACCCCGATACTATTTTAATTGTTAAAGGCGCTAAACCTAGCCAAGAAGTACAACGTGGAGCATGGTTTAAAGCCCTTGATAAGCAAGGCGTATTTGTTCCTTGTTACCCGCTTACAGGCACGCATGTAAAACGATGGCTTGACGATCAATGCCAACGTTTATCGCTTAATGTACAAAACGACGCCAAGGTAAGCTTAATTAATGCCACTGAAGGCAACTTATTAGCGTGTTTCCAGGAGCTTGAAAAGCTCTCGCTACTGCACGGCAATGCATTAATTACTCAGCAATTAGTAATGCAAGGTCTGTTAAATCAAGCTAAATTTGATATTTTTGATTTAAGTGATGCACTGTTAAATGGCCACGCCAAACAAGCTATAAAAGTATTAAATAAACTTGCCAGCGATAACACTGAAGTCGTGAGCATATTGTGGGCTATAACTAAAGAGCTTAATACACTAATAAGTGTGCAACTTGGTTTATTAAATGGCGAACCTATCGCTAATTTATTTAAACAAAAAGCAATTTGGAAAAACCAACAAGGTCCAGTTCAAAACGCAATTAACCGTTTAAATATGCACACGCTTGAGCAAATAAACAGTGATGTAGCGTTATTTGATGCCAGTTACAAGCAAGGTAATTTAATTGCACCTTACCAAGCGCTTGCTCATATTTGTATTAAGTTTTGCCAGCCGCTCAACATTCCTATGCCGTGCCACGCGGTTAATTAATAAATAACTAATGGGTGTTAAATGATCGCAATTTTTGGTGGCACTTTCGACCCAGTCCATTTAGGCCATCTAAATATGGCGCAGCAATGCGTAAATGCGTTTAATTTAGATACGCTTTACTTTATGCCCTGTGCACTCCCTGCTCATAAAGCAGCTCCGGGTATTAGTACACAGCACCGAATTAATATGCTCAACGCAGCCATTGCACCTTATCCTCATTTTGAACTCGATTTAAGAGAACTTAATCGAACCGGTCCATCGTATTCGTTGCTGAGCCTGCAAGAACTTCGTAAAGAGCACCCCACTACACCTATTTTATTTTTAATTGGTATGGACTCATTTAACAACCTAGATAAGTGGTTTGAGTGGAAGGCAATAACGCAGCTTTGCCATATTGTGGTGTATCAACGCCCTGCTCAAAATTGCACTGTAAAAGGTGAGCTTAAAAGCTATATGCAACACGCAAATGCCAGCGAAGTAGTAACACTTAAACACTCACTTGCAGGTAAACTTTATTTTTTACCGGGCGAAATGCTCGATGCGGCCTCAAGTACAATTCGTAAGCAGCTGAAAAAAAGTAATAAAAAGAATGAACTATTACCCGATGCAGTGAGTCATTACATAGAAGTGCATCAGCTCTATCAAATTGATGCTTAAAAACTCCTAGCGTGTTAAAATGCGCGCCATTAAATTTTTAAATTGAGACAAAACCTTGGATTCAAAACAACTACTCGCCTTTGCTATGGACAAAATTGACGATATGAAAGCGCGTGACATCGTTCATATTGACGTAACTGGAACATCAGATATCACAGATTACATGGTAATTTGTTCTGGTACTTCTAAACGCCACGTACAGTCAATTGCCGATCATTTAGCAAAAGAAGCACGTCACGCAGATTCAGAACCATTAGGTTATGAAGGTGAAGGCGACGGCGAATGGGCACTGGTTGATTTAGGTGATGTGGTTGTACACGTGATGCAAAACGAAGCACGTAGCTATTACGATCTAGAAAAACTGTGGGGCTAAACGCTCACTCATTTTAGACAATGCTTGGAAGTAATACGTGAAAATACAAATGATTGCTGTTGGTACCAAAATGCCAGCATGGGTAGAAACGGGATTTGCAGAATATCAGCGCCGTTTCCCTAAAGATATGGCCCTAGAGTTAATTGAAATTCAAGCCGGAAAACGTGGTAAAAATGCAGATATAAAACGCATTTTACACATTGAAGGTGAAAAAACATTAGCGGCTATTCCAAAAGGCAATCGTATTGTAACGTTAGAGGTAACAGGGAAAGCGCTGGATACTCACCAACTTGCTAAAAATATGGAAAAATGGCAACTCGATGGCCGCGATGTAAGTTTACTTATTGGCGGACCTGAAGGACTTGCTCCAGAATGCATTGCGGCTTCTGAGCAAAAATGGTCGTTGTCTAATTTAACATTGCCGCACCCTTTGGTGCGTATAATTGTTGCAGAGAGCCTTTACCGAGGCTGGAGCTTAAATAACAACCATCCTTATCATCGCGAGTAACGCCTTGCCATGCTAAAACATAGACCCACTATTCGTGACCACTCCGCAGAAGCAAACTTATTTGCTAGGCGTGCATTCGTGGGTTTTGTTTTTGTATTAGGATTAGTCGCAGTATTGCTTTCTAATCTTTATACTATTCAGGTAGAAGATCACCAAGACTACCAAACTCGCTCCAATGATAACCGCATTAAAGTTATTCCTATTGCACCCAACCGTGGTTTAATTTACGACCGTAATGGTGTACTACTTGCTGAAAACAAACCTGTTTACAACCTTGAAGTCATCCCCGAAGAGGTAGATGACCTTGACGAATCGCTTGATCAAATAAGTAAAATAATTGCGATTACAGAGCAAGATAAACAAGACTTTTTAAAAGATATAAAACACACCCGTCGTTTTAAATCACAAGTATTAAAAGCCCGCTTAGACGAAACAGAAGTGGCGAAATTTTCGGTTAATCAACATAAATTCCCTGGTTTTAGTATTGAGGCACGTCTGGCTCGTTACTACCCATTTGGCGACACGCTAACGCATGCGCTTGGATATGTTGCCAAGCTTAATAGAAAAGAGCTAAACCAATTAGAACAAGAAGACCGTGCAACCAATTACCGTGCTACATATGATATTGGCAAGCTCGGATTAGAAAAATACTATGAAGAAACACTGCACGGTAAAGTGGGCTCACAACGAGTAGAAGTTAATAACCGTGGCCGTGTAATTCGCACTCTAAGCATGACCCAACCACAACCTGGTAGCGATTTAGTACTTACCTTAGACATTGGCTTGCAACAAATTGCACAGCATGGGCTTAAAGATATGCGTGGCGCTGTTGTCGTTATGGATGCAAAAGATGGCGGCGTGCTTGCCCTTTATTCAAACCCAAGTTACGACCCAAATTTATTTGTACACGGCATTAGCAGCAAAAATTATAAAGCGTTACTTAACCAAGACCGTCCGTTAATAAACCGTACTACGCAAGGTCGTTATGCGCCTGCCTCTACGGTAAAACCCTTAATGGCTGTATTAGCGCTTGAAGAAAATATAGTAAATGAAACAACATCAATGTGGGATCCAGGCTTTTTTGAAATACGAAACGTAGAGCATAAATGGCGAGATTGGAAACGCTGGGGGCATGGCCACGTTGATGTATACAAAGCGATTGAAGAATCCTGCGATACCTACTTTTACGATGCAGCTTATCGATTAGGCATTACTAAAATAAGCGACTTTATGGCGCGCTTTGGCTACGGTGATTTATCAGGAATTGATATTCACGAAGAAACCACTGCTATTCTACCTTCAAAAGAATGGAAAGAAGGACGCTTTAAAGAGTCTTGGTGGCCTGGTGACACAATTTCGGTAGGCATTGGACAAGGTTACTGGACTGCCACACCTATTCAAATTGCAAATGCAACTAACATATTAGTTAATCGTGGTATTAATCACCCCCCTCATTTGGTGCAAGTGATAAAAAAAGATAACGACATAACGCAAATTAACAACGAAGAAAAACCCCCAGTTATTTTAAAAGATCCGCGCCATTGGCAGGTATCGTTAGATGCAATGCATAACACGGTTAAAAAAATATCAGGCACAGCCCACAAAGCATTTAAAGGGACTAACTACGACTCGGCTGGTAAAACCGGTACCGCGCAAGTAGTTAGTATTGCCCAAGGTGAACGCTACGATGCAGAATCTCTTAAAGAGCGCCAACGCGATAATACAATTTATGTAGGCTTTGCACCTTATAACGATCCAAAAATTGTGGTTTCTGTTGTGTTAGAAAACAACCACGGCGGCATTCAAATAGCTCGCCAACTTATGGATTACTACTTTGCAGCCAACCCAGTTAATCTTGCAAGGAACGAGACGCCATGACCGCTTTGCACGATAAACGCTCTATTTGGATGCGTATGCATCTAGATTTACCATTGCTTATTGCATTACTTATAATGATGGCTGGTAGCATAATGGTTGTATACAGCGCCAGTGGTCAAGAATCCTCAATGATGATTAGACACATGACCCGTATGGCCGGCGCGATTGTTGCTATGGTTGTTTTAGCCCAGTTTTCGCCTGCCACATTAAAGCGTTTAGTGATCCCCCTTTATTGCGTTGGTTTATTAATGTTAGTCGGTGTACTTTTGTTTGGCGTAAGCTCAAAAGGCGCGCAGCGCTGGCTTGATTTAGGCGTTACACGTTTTCAACCTGCAGAACTAATGAAGCTGGCAGTACCGATGATGGTAGCTTGGTATATAGGACGTAATCACTTACCTCCTCGGCCAATGCACTTAATTATTGGTTTTATGATTGTAATGCTCCCTACATTATTAATTAAAGAACAACCCGATTTAGGCACCGCTATACTTATTGCAAGTTCAGGTATATTTGTCTTGTTTTTGTCTGGTTTAAGTTGGCGCTTAATCGGTTTTTTAAGCTCTATTGTAGCGCTTGCCGCATGGCCATTTTGGCACTACGGTATGCACGATTATCAAAAGCAGCGTGTACTCACCTTTTTGGACCCTGAGAGCGATCCGCTTGGTTCTGGTTATCATATTATTCAATCTAAAATTGCTATTGGTTCAGGCGGTATAGAAGGTAAAGGCTGGCTACTTGGCACACAATCGCAACTAGAATTTTTGCCAGAGCGCCACACCGATTTTATATTTTCAGTTTTAAGCGAAGAATTTGGTTTATTTGGCGTATGTGTTTTACTTAGCCTGTACTTATTTATTATTGGCCGTGGTTTATATATTGCTGTTAATGCACAAGATGCATTTGGTAAATTGCTCGCAGGCGCGCTCACCCTCACCTTTTTTGTGTATATATTTGTAAACATAGGCATGGTCTCGGGTTTATTACCTGTTGTAGGCGTACCTTTACCACTGATTAGTTATGGTGGTACATCGATGGTGACGTTAATGGCAGGATTTGGCATTATTATGTCAATCGCAACAGATAAAAGGATGCTTTTAAAATAATGCGACACACTAATCAGCTTATATTTACCACGTTATTAATTTTGCTTTTAAGTGCATGTAGTAGCGGCTCTAGTAGCCGTTATAGCATGCGCCATGATGCAGCACCACTTAGAGCACCGACCACACTTGAGATGCAAGACGCTATAGTTACCGAAGTTACTAAAAGTGCCAGCGCTAGCCGTCCGTATACAGTGCTTGGTAAAAGTTATTCGCCCATGCTTGATGAGACGGGCTTTAGCGAGGAAGGTGTGGCCTCTTGGTATGGTCGTAAGTTTCATGGTTACCACACCTCAAATGGTGAAACGTACGATATGTTTGCCATGACCGCTGCGCATAAAACGCTGCCACTACCTAGCTTTGTTAAAGTAACCAATACAGCAAATGGTAAATCGGTAATTGTGCGCGTAAACGACCGGGGCCCGTTTCATGACGATAGAATAATTGACCTTTCGTACGCAGCCGCTTATAAGCTTGGCTATTACACCCATGGTACAGCAAAGGTTAAGCTAGAGGCCGTTACGCTTGCGGGCGCAACTGCGCGTCAAACCTATATTCAGGTAGCTGCAGGTAGTACACTTGCTAACATTGAAGCACTTGCCAGCACATTGCGAGAGCAATACAAATTACCAACAAATATCGTTCAAAAAGACGATATTTACAGATTGCATTTAGGGCCAATAAAAGACACCCCTCATGCAGACGAAGTATTAAAAAAATTAAAACAAAATCAATTTCAAAACGCGTTCTTGCTTTACACTCAGTAAGACCTTTAGAATGGCGTAACGCGAATCTTTAACTTTAACCATTAATGAGTATGATGAAATCTATTAAACAAAAAATCCTCAAAGGTGTATGCGGCCTAGTTTGTACAGCCGCCGTATTTTCAGCCAGCGCCCAAATTATTCCGGCACCACCTCAAGTTAATGCAAAAGGTTATTTTTTAGTCGACTTTACAACTGGTAAAGTAATTGCTGAAGGTGAAGCCGACACACAGCTAGCACCTGCAAGTTTAACTAAAATGATGACCAGTTATGTAATTGGTACTGAAATTAAAGCGGGTAATATTGCCACTACCGATATGGTAACGGTAAGCGAAAAAGCATGGGCTAAAAACTTCCCAGAATCTTCAAAGATGTTTATTGAAGTAGGTAAGCAAATTAGTGTTGATCAGCTTAACCACGGTATTATTATCCAATCAGGTAATGATGCATGTGTTGCAATGGCTGAGCATATTGCTGGAAGCGAAAGCGCATTTGCTGATTTAATGAATGCCCATGCTGCTAAATTAGGTATGAGCAACAGTCACTTTATCAACAGCCACGGCCTTGATACTGACGAGCACTTCACAACTCCTCGCGATATGGCGACACTCGGTGCTGCACTTATTCGTGATGTACCAGACGAATACGCACTTTATAAGCAAAAATCATTTACTTATAACGGTATTAAGCAATATAACCGTAATTCATTATTGTGGGACGAAAGCTTAGATGTTGATGGCATTAAAACTGGCCATACATCAGAAGCAGGCTACAGCCTAGTTACCTCAGCAACTAAGAACGATATGCGTTTAATTGCTGTTGTTATGGGTACTTCAAGCGAACGCGCTCGTAAAGTAGAAAGCAAAAAACTACTTAACTATGGTTTTCGCTTTTATGAAACAATTACTCCGTACAAGGCAGGCGATAGCTTTGCAGAGCAACGTATTTGGATGGGTAACAAAGAAAATGTATCTTTAGGTATTTTAGAAGATACACCAATTACTATCCCACGTGGTCAGCATAAAAACCTTAAAGCTAACTTTGAGCTAGATAACACGCTTGAAGCACCCCTTGCTAAAGGTACTAAAGTAGGTACGTTATTCTTACAACTAGAGGGTGAAGATATTGCTCAATACCCACTAGTCACACTTGAAGAAGTGGAAGAAGGCAGCTTCTTTAGCAAAATTTATGATTACTTACGCTTACAGATAATGCAGTAATTTATAGCTCCCCTATTAACTAGGGTAACTAATTTAAACGTCTCCACTGTGAGGCGTTTTTTTTTGCTTGAAAAATGTTAGAATGCGCCCCATATAAGCAAGACTGCTAATTGCCTATCTGTATTAAGCTTCAAGCTTGCATAGAGTCCACACTTTTGTATGAGGAGTCACCGTCGTGGTTCAACCTGTTAAAGATACTAAATTTGATGAGTACCTAGAGTACCCTTGCCCATTTACATTCAGAATAATGGGTTTAGCTAATGTAAACTTAACTGATCAAATTTTAGCTAAGTTACAACCAATAGCACCTGGCGATTACGCCCCTAAAGTAAAACCAAGCAGCAAAGGTAATTACGAGTCAGTAAGCCTTGTAGCAACGGTTACTAGTGGCAAACACATTGAAGAAATTTACAACGTGATCAGCAATATTGATGACGTACGCCATATGCTTTAAGCCATAGTTGAGATTTGTTGTGAACGAAAACACTTTGATCGTACGCCAACTGGGTCGTCAGCGTTATATGCCAATTTGGCAAAAAATGCAGGACTTTACCGACACCCGTGATGAAAATACGCCAGATGAAATTTGGCTTGTAGAGCACGAGAGTGTATTCACCCAAGGTCAGGCTGGTAAGGACGAACACTTACTGGCTCCCGGCGACATTGAGGTGATTAAAGTTGACCGTGGCGGACAAGTAACTTATCACGGCCCTGGCCAGCAAATGATGTATGTATTATTTAATCTACGTCGTTTAAAAATTGGTGTACGTGAACTGGTTACATGGCTTGAAGAGTGCATTATTGAGTCACTCGCCGAGTATGGTATTGAAGCTTACGCTAAAGCTGATGCACCAGGTGTTTACGTTAACGACAGCAAAATTGCATCCCTTGGGTTAAGGGTTCGTCGTGGTTGCTCGTTTCATGGCTTAGCATTAAATGTTAACATGGACCTAAGTCCATTTTTACGCATTAACCCATGTGGTTATGCGGGCATGAATATGGTGCAAACTAAAGAATTAGATGGTCCTCAAAACCTAGAAAGTGCAGGTGAAGGATTGGTGAAACACATGATCAAGAAGCTTAATGCAACACAGGTTAAGCATACTGAAGGGTTTGAAAACGAATGAATAAACCAGTCAAAATGGAACCAGGTGTAAAACTACGCGACGCAGAAAAAATGGCGTTGATCCCAGTAAAAGTTTTACCTACAGAAAAAACTGAAATGTTGCGTAAGCCAGAATGGTTAAAAATTCGCTTACCTAAATCAACCGATCGCATTGACGGCATTAAAAAAGCGCTACGTAAGCATGGCTTACACTCGGTATGTGAAGAGGCTTCGTGCCCTAACCTATCTGAATGCTTTAACCACGGTACAGCCACCTTTATGATTTTAGGTGCTATTTGTACTCGTCGTTGCCCATTTTGTGATGTTGCTCATGGTCGCCCATTAAAACCTGATGCCACTGAACCTGAAAAGCTAGCACTAACTATTAAAGATATGAAGCTAAGCTACGTTGTAATCACTTCGGTTGACCGTGATGATTTACGCGATGGTGGTGCACAGCACTTTGCCGATTGTATTCGCGAAATTCGTAAGCACAATCCAACTATTACTATAGAAATTTTAGTACCTGATTTTCGTGGTCGTATGGACCGCGCACTAGAGATATTAATCGAGACGCCACCAGATGTGTTTAACCACAATCTTGAAACTGCGCCACGTTTATACAAACTAGCTCGCCCAGGTGCTGACTACAAATGGTCATTAGAATTACTTCGTCGCTTTAAAGAAGCTCACCCAGAAGTTAAAACTAAATCAGGCTTAATGGTAGGTTTAGGTGAAGAAATTAGCGAGATTGAAGAAGTACTTCGCGATTTACGTGCACACAACGTTGACATGCTAACTGTAGGCCAATATCTACAACCTTCTAAGCATCACTTACCGGTTAAACGCTACGTGCCACCAGTAGAGTTTGACGGTTTAAAAGCGTATGCAGACGAAATTGGCTTTACTCACGCGGCTTCAGGTCCGTTTGTACGCTCAAGCTACCATGCTGATCAACAAGCAGCGGGTAAAGAAGTAAAATAACTACTTTTATCAAAGAACAAAAAAAGCCGTTAATAATGCATAATTATTAACGGCTTTTTCATGCTAATTGATCAAATAGCTTACTGCGCTAACTTACCTTTAGTGATAGAAAAATCAGTAAACCTAACACGTTCTTCATCAATTCGAAGACTGTCGGTTTCAACAATTGAGCGGTATATTCCCCACTTAGGACGAGCAAAATCATCATCACTAAAGCCGCGCCATATATCTATGTTTTGCTCGCTTATATTAAATATCACTGCGTTGTCGCTTAAGCGCGTTAATGTCATATCAAGCTTACCACTTTCACTAAATGTAGCTTGTACAAACACCTCGACCCATTCATCTGTAATTAAAGACCAGTCGGTTTCAATTAAGTTTCTATCAAGACCCGTACTGTTGCCGTTTTCATCAAACCCCGCGCTATATCGAACCTGTAGTTGATTACCTGTACTATTTTTTTGTGCACCTGAGAGAGTGATAATAGGCTGATCGTCATTACCATTGGTGTTGTCGTTACTCTCGTTACGGGCTTTTATTTGAAAAAAATGGCTAAACTTACTCGTAAGCTCAAGCTCGCTACTTACTTTAAATTTCCAGCTGTATTGAAATGTCTCGCCCTCAAACGCCAGTGTTTGTTGTGGTGATTTATCGTAGGTTTTTATTTCATTACGTTGTCTGTCACTTGCACCTTTGTCTTTATCTTGGTCATCATCTCGGTGGGCTAAAAATATAAAATGGTTGCCAATTATCGTATCGGTATCTTCGATAATATGGACAACACTTTCATGATTGCCAACGTATAAGTCTGGAGATTCAATTGACCCTTCGCCGAATGCATTTTCAATAAGTGTATATGCGTCAAGTCCCGAATCTACACCATCTGATTGTAATAACACGTTCGAGATGTTCTCAAAGCCATCAGCTTGAGCTATTGGTGCACCTACAATTGTTATGATAATTTGTGCGCTAGTACCATCTACAGAGTTTACTGTTATTGTGTCTTGCAGTGTTTCACCCTCATTGAGAGATGTTATTGAAGTATTTAAATCATCAAGTGTGTATGACCAATCTCCACCAGCATTTAAGCTAAAAAAACCATAGCTTGTAGCGCTATTTTCTTGTGCTATAAAAGCAGCCTCGCCGGGTTGTTGATCAGTAATAGTTAATGAGCCTGTTATTGCATCATTACTATTACTAATAACTTCGCCTCGGCTATTGCCACCAATTATTGCAGGAGTTTGTAAAGTAATCGCTTCATTATTTTTTATCGTAGAATCAGAGCCCGAGCTGCCACAACCAACAACTAAACAATATAGAAGTGCGGTTGTAATTACATTACACAGTTTAAGATTATATTTAGGCATTGTTAGCTTTATGGTTAATAGTAAGTTAATAAAACATAAACTTACCAATTAACTATGCAAATAACCACAACTCAATTACCAATTAACATGACCAATTTGATGGCAATCTATTTAAAATTATAAAAGCTATGTTTTTTCAGTGCGATACAAACAATTATTCCTATAGAACGTTTATTTATATATGTTTTAAAATAAAATTAGGTTAAAGCTGAGTTACTTGAGATAATTAGTACTGACATAATTATTTAGGTTCATTATGAAACTATTAGTTCGTAACTTGTCTCGTGCTACCACTGAGCATGAGCTTCGTACTTTATTTGCAGAGCACGGTAAAGTGACTACCTGTAACTTAGTACTTGATAAAGAAACTGGCCAATCTAAAGGCTTTGCCTTTTTAGAAATGCCAAACGACATAGAAAGTAAAAGCGCCATTAAAGCACTTAACCAATCTACTGTTGATAAAAGTAAGATCCGCGTAAAGCTTGCAGACGCATAAAGCTAACTGCAACTTATACTAAAAAACCAGCTAATGCTGGTTTTTTGCTTTTAGTGCCAAGTATTGTATTTAAGCTTTATATTTAACTAAAAAAACTAAGCGGTTATTAAGCCGCTTTTTTTATACTTATAGTGCCCAATATTATAAAAGAAGCAGACAACACAAAAAATGTCTCCTGCTCAGCTAATATTGCAGCAGCAAAAAATGCAATGCCACTAGCTATAAATAAATACCCACTTTTTTTACATTGGCTCATTATGTGCTCCTTTAGGTTGTTCGTTATTTATACACCTTATAAAATCAATCTGCAATTGAATGAAAAGTTCTCTATAAAAATTCGACATCGCTGCGGTGCTTCCTTTATATTGAAAGCCTAATTAAATAACAATATGAAGACTATGGCATCTACTCTTTTAAAAAGCGCTAGCCTAAGCCTGCTAGTTGCACTATTTGGCTGCTCGGAGCCTGCAAGCGAACACACCCCATTAGAAAATACAGCCGGTGTAAGCCTTAGCAATATTAAACAGCATATTAAAACGCTAGCCTCTGATGACTTTCAAGGCCGAGGCCCGCTTACTCATGGTGAAGTGAAAACTGTAGGCTACTTAAGCGAGCAATATAAAGCGCTGGGTTTAACCGGCGCTTATAAAGGCAAATACTTACAGCCTGTAAAAATGGCAATGGTGACAGCTGATCAGGATATGCAGTTAAAGGTAGGTGATTTGAGCTTTGAATCAGGTAAAGACTTTACCGCACGTACCGAGCAACTTCAGCCATTAATTGATGTAAGAAGCTCTGACGTTGTATTTGCGGGCTACGGTATTAATGCGCCAGAATATAACTGGAATGACTATAAAAATATTGATGTAACAGGTAAAACAGTGGTTGTGCTAGTTAACGACCCAGGCTTTGCTACTCAAAATGATGCCCTTTTTACTGGTAATGCAATGACCTACTACGGTCGCTGGACTTATAAATATGAAGAAGCCGCCCGCCAAGGTGCAAAGGCTGTATTTATTGTTCATGAAACCGCACCTGCAGCATACCCTTGGGGCGTAGTTGAAAGTTCAAACACCGGCACCAAATACACGTTAATGGATAACAATTTAAACGCGTCTAAATTACCGGTTATGGGCTGGCTAACACTTGATGCGACTGAAAAAATGTTTAACGCCGCAGAGCTAAACTATCAAGATTTAAAACAAGCAGCATTAAATGATGACTTTAAAGCGACGCCACTTAACTTAAAAGCAAACCTTGCCTTTAAAAACGAAGTATCTCATGCAAAATCACATAACGTAGTTGCACAAATTACAGGTAGCGAATCACCTGACGAATACGTTGTTATTAGCGCGCATTGGGACCACTTTGGTACTAAACAAACTGATACTGGCCCTAAGATTTATAACGGCGCAGTAGATAACGCTTCAGGCACTGCAGCCACGCTTGAAATAGCACGCATCATGAGCAAAATGAACAAGCAAAAACCATTTAAACGCTCAATTATTTTTGCTAACTTTACAGCAGAAGAAACGGGGTTAATTGGTTCTGAAGAATTTGCATCGGGTGCGGTTGTACCTACAAAACAAATGGTCGGTCTTTTAAATATTGATGGCATGAACGTGCTTGATGGCACTGACTACATTTTACAATACGGTAAAGATTTATCGACAATGGAAAACTATTTAGCAAAGGCTGCAAAATCACAAGGCCGTGTTGTTAAAATGGACCCTCGCCCGCAAAATGGCTTGTTTTTTAGATCAGATCATTTCTCGCTTTCTAAGCAAGGCGTGCCTAGTTTATTATTTATGAGCCTGGGCGATACAGATCCTGAGTACATTGCGCATAAGTACCATAAAGAAGCAGACGACTACTCAGCTGATTGGTCGTTAGGTGGTGTTAAGCAAGATATAGATCTTATTGTTGATATAGCCACACAGCTTGCAAACAATGGCGATTGGCCAAAGTGGACGAGCGAGTCTGACTTTAAAGCCAAACGCGCGCAAGATAAGCAATAAATAACTATTAATAGTTATGTAATATAAAAATCCTCCTACTTGGAGGATTTTTGTTTTAAACGAGCCCGCATTAATAGCGTTTCGGCCTTTGCCCCTAAATAAACATAAATAGCCAGTGCAATTAAAAGCCCTACCACTGCAAGCATCATCGCTATTGCAGGCATTAAATACTCCGATTGCCCCAGCGCCGCTTTAAACATAGTTAACAGCGCCTCAATTGATATAGCAATTAACACGGTAGATATAAACCGTGTAATAGTGCGCCGCGTAGATGAGTGCCTAAAAATATCCTTATGCATAAGGATTTCTTCTTCGAGTATTGTTTTACCTAAATCGAATACTGCTAATGCTAGGGTGATGTAAATAATGATACTAAAGGGTTCAAGTGGGTCTGATGAGGTATCTACATGGGTTAATAGCGCGTATATATCATTAAAAACGATATTCAGTAAAAATAATACTAAGCAAAATAAGCACGCAACAATAATACCGTAACCCGCTTTAAAGTAAGGCGACATATTAGCGCGCGCAGTATCACCCATTACAAACTCAATAAGCTGCGTTAAGCTCACATCAACGACCAAGTAATGTTGATTATTAATTGGTTTTTTTAGTTCTTTAATCGCCGATATACATAAATGGTTAGTCGCTATAGAAATGTAGGGATCAGTAAAGCACACTCTATCACTTGTTTTAGCGTTCAAAAAATAGGGCCGCTCGCTTAAGTCTTGTTGATTACCACTTTCACCCAGTTGTTTGCTATATGCCCGTTTGAAGCAGACATTATTACCCTGTTGCAAACCTTCTGCATTTAAACAATATTGTAATTCTAAAAATGGGTACTGCTTAATCAGGTAGCGAGTATCACGCTCTTTAGTTAACCCATCCTCAATACTCATCAAGATAGATTCAAGTAAACTGTGTATTACATGCTCATATTCGTGGTAGCGCTCAATACTACTGATATAACTCATCCGTGCCATTTTAAACACTCATTAACCTAAGTTATCAATAGATTTGCAAGTTTAAAACCAACAATAAAATAACTTAATAATCATCAGCTTAATCATATTCAAACTTGAGTTTTGCACTACTTTGGTGAATAAATAATAAAATATTACATTAAATGCACAAAAAAGCAGCTAAGTATTAATTACTTAGCTGCTTTGTGAGTATGATTAATAAGGTTTAAACCCGACTCAAATCTAGAGCCTGTTACTGAACCTTCGAAAACTCTTCTTTAGATAACTCGCCATTTCCGTCTGCATCTAATTGATCAAAAAGCTGTACTAGCTGCGAGTTGACTTGAGCTTCTGTTTTACTAATTACACCGTCGCCATCAGCATCAAAAGAATCAAAATCTACCGCAGCAAACGCTGCTGAAGAAGAAGCTAGGGCTACAAGTGCTAGAGTTTTGTGTAATGTTTTCATAATCGTTTCCTTAGGCTTTGAGCCTGATTGTAGGTAAGAAGTCCTTTTCAAAGATCCTTTAGGAGTAAAGTGTCTGTAAATTAATATTCAAAAAAATCATTTTCTGTCGGCCCACCGCTACTTTGAACATTCAGCTCATCAAATTGCTCTTTCACTTGCACCGGCTCTACAGCCTGACTATCTGAGGCGTTGTCGGTTGTGTCTAGAGTTTCAAAGTTTGTGTTTGCAAATACGACTGATGAAGAAACAATCGCCATAAGTACAAGTGTTGATTGTAGCTTTTTCATAATATAATCCTTCAATAGTATGCGATGTCCTGATATAAATTTGCTCTATAGTGCTCTCTAGTCACATCCTTGTTATTCTTTTTAATAGGCTCCCTTGCCTATTTAGGTTGTCTTTGGCAACTCAGAATTTAGATTACATCACAGAGCATTAACTACTTAAGGCTCTGAAATTAGGCCTCAGAGAACTCATCTTCTGATAACTCACCATCTTGGTTTGTATCGAGTTCTTCAAATTTGCTTAAAAGCTCAGCATCTACTGATGCTTCGGCTTGGCTAATTGCGCCATTACCGTCTACGTCTAGCGTATCAAAATCTGTTGCTGCAAAAGCCGCTGATGAAGAAGCTAGCGCCATTAGTACTAGTGTTGATTGAAATGTTTTCATAATAGTATTCCTTCATTGGGTTGTTGCGATTAGGCCTTTGGCTTTCATCACGTTTTGCTTAATACACTCTAGGTATTACAACTTCGGTGCCACTTTTTATTTATTATTTAAAAACAATGGGTTAAATGGTATGAAGTAAGAGAATCTCAATCTGGGGAAGTATTTTTGTTGCTATTTAGCAACAGTCATTTAACTAAAAATAGTAAACCATTATAAATCAATTAGTTAACTTTAATTAAAAAGACACACTTTCGCTAAAAAACCAACAAAGAGGGTGTTTGGGCTAATTTTCAAAATAAACTGAATATGAACATGGAAGTAGTTTAGGATTTATTCGCAGCTATTAAAAAATTAATTCATTTATAATTAGTCAGTTATATTATTTTTGAGATTTATTATAAAAACTTTGAAAGGATATTTTGAAATTAACTGTTTTGTTGCCAAATGGCGAATTTCTCAGGAAGAATGTGCCATATGAGCTAAGTTATAGCATTGAGTTCATAACTTAATGCGCCGTAAAATATAGGTTCGCTTGAGTTAAGCAAACCTACATCGTGTATCAGCTATCTGCAAAAGTGCCGCTATTAGAGAGAGGTAAAATTACATAGATTTAAACTACTTCCACCCTTGTAGCCACTTTTGGTTATCTTTTAAATCTCGCCAACTAATTGGATATTGATTTTTTGACATAACAGCCTCGGTAATACATTCAGTTACATTGCCGTCTTCATCAAATTCCACATCAACAATAATGAAGTGTTTTTCTTTATTTATAGCAGGTGTTGCGGTCCATTTACTATTCAATAATTTTTTAGGGTTTAATTTATTCATTTAATAGTCCATCGCCTAATTCATCAAAATTATATACGCAACTGTACGACCCCAACACCTACTTAGTTCAAGTTACTGCGCAACTAGTTTGCCTTTGTACATTTGCATTTGACAATGAAAGTCATAATCACCGGCTTCAAGCGCAGGTAGTTTAACTGTATTGCCATCACCCATTGCTAGAGTTTTACTTATATCAAGCTGGGGAAATACCACTGTTTCGGCGCACGGTGCGCTGTCTTTTCTATCAAAAGTAAGTACAACCTCTTTATTGGCTGCCACTTTAATATGGCCCGGTTTATAAACGCCGTTATCAACCACTATCGTTACTTTGTTGTCATCACTTTGTGTTTGCTCTGGTTTGTATAGCCAAAACCAATAAATAATTGCGGCTATTAACAGTGCACCACCTATATTAATCATCAACATAATGTACTCCTTAGCTTAAATTACGATTTATTTGGTTTGAAAAAACGTAAGCGATTAGCGTTACTTACCACTGTAAGCGATGAAAGTGCCATAGCTGCACCTGCAACAACAGGGTTTAGTAGTATTCCAAAAAATGGATACAACACGCCGGCTGCAATAGGAATACCCGCCACGTTATAAATAAAGGCACCAAATAGGTTTTGTTTAATATTTGAAATAGTTGCATTACTCACTGCAATTGCATCAGCAAGGCCATGTAACGAACCACGCATTAGGGTAATGTCTGCACTTTCTATTGCAACATCGGTACCTGTGCCAATTGCAAACCCTACATCGGCTTGCGCAAGTGCGGGGGCATCGTTAATACCGTCACCTGTCATACCCACTATTTCACCGTTTGCTTGGCGCTTTGTTACTTCGTTTACTTTGTCATCGGGCATTACTTCTGCAATAAAGTCATCAATACCAACTTGCTTAGCAACGGCTTGTGCAGTGGCTTTGTTGTCACCTGTTAGCATAACTAAGTGGATACCTTTATCTTGCAGGCGTTTAATAGCTTCAACTGAATCCTCTTTAATAGGATCTGCTACTGCAATAATAGCTTGGATCTTATTATTACTTGCAAAATACATGGGCGTTTTAGCATCACTGGCAAGTGTTTGAGCTTGCTCGGTTGCATCATCAACGGCTACATCATATTTATCCATGAGCGCTTTATTACCAAACAACAATGTTTGCCCGTCAACACTGCCAATTACACCTTTACCTGTAATTGCATCAAAATCGGCTACTTTACTTAAAGTTAAGCCCTGCTTTTTAGCGTATGCAGTAATTGCTTCAGCTAATGGATGCTCTGAGCTACTTTCTAGGCTTGCAACAAGTTGCATTACTGTATTTTCATCACTGTTGTTAAAGGTAACTACATCGGTAACTTGCGGTGTGCCTTGAGTAATAGTGCCTGTTTTATCTAAAATCATGGTGGTGATTTTAGATGTCGTTTGCAGCGACTCACCATTTCGAATTAATATTCCTGACTCAGCGGCTTTACCAATACCCACCATAACCGACATAGGGGTTGCGAGTCCTAACGCACAAGGACAAGCGATAATAAGTACCGTAGTTACTGCAACAACGGCATAAGCAATTGATGGCTCAGGTCCAAAGTTTAACCATGCAAGCCCTGCAAGTACCGCAATAATCATGACTGTTGGTACAAATATTCCTGATATAACATCGGCTAAGCGCCCTATTGATGGCTTAGAGTTTTGTGCACGCTTTACCATATTGATAATATTGGCAAGTGTGGTTTCGCTACCAATGTGAGTGGCTTTAAATAATAAAGTACCACTTTTATTTATACTTCCGGCAACAACTTTATCGCCCGTTTTTTTGCGGACGGCCATTGGCTCACCAGTAAGCATTGACTCATCAACTGTACTACTGCCTTCAATAACATCGCCATCCACAGGGATTTTTTCACCCGGGCGTACGCGTACTTCATCATTTTTTACAACATCACTAATGTCGATGTCTTGCTCTTCGCCACCACGAATTACGCGTGCAGTTTTTGGTTGCAGGCCAATTAAGCGTTTAATTGCTTGTGAGGTGCGCCCACGTGCTTTTACTTCAAAAGCGAGCCCTAAACTAATTAAACCGATGATCATCGATGATGCTTCAAAATATACGTGTCTTGCGACTTGTGGTAATAAGTTTGGCGCTATTACGACAAACATTGAGTACAACCACGCAGTACCTGTACCAAGTGCTATTAAAGTATCCATATTGGCAGCATGGTTTTTGAATGCCTGCCATGCACCGTTGTAAAATTGTTTACCTGATATAGCCATAACCACGAGCGTGACTATACCCACTAAAAACCATGCTATTCGTTGTGTATCGGTGGTCACACTCATGTCAAAAATAAGCCCGTATATCATTAACGGCGCACCGACTCCTAACGCTAATATCATATTACGCATTAGCTTTTTGTAATGTGCCTCGTCCGACTTTGCTTTTTCATCAAGTGCATCTTGATCAGACTCGTTACTCATCGGTTTGGCTGAATAACCAATATTTTCAACTGCTTTAATAAGCGTACTTTCGTCAGCTTTACCTTCTACGCGTACAGTACGCTCAGCAAAGTTCATTTCCACGTTTTGCGCACCTTGCACGCTATTAAGGGCTTTTTCAATTTTGGCTACACAACTGCCGCAATTAGCGCCTTCAATAATAAAGTTTTGCGCGGTGTCTTTTGTATTAGTCGTCATTACGCTGCTCCTTATTTACGGAATCGTTTATTGGATCAACAAAAGATTCTATTAAACTACACACGTCACTGGCATTTGCACCATCGGCTGATGTATCCCATTGCTCAAGGGCTGCATGCATTCTGTTTCGTAGCTTTAATGTTTCTTGAAATAGTGCTTCGGTTTCTTCTAGGCGTTTAGTAATGAGTTTGCGTGTTAAAGGACAAGGACAATTTCCCTGCTCTGACTCGCCTATAATGTGTTGAATATCTTTGAGTGAAAAACCAAGTTGACGAGAGCTAATAATAAACTTTAAACGCTGCTGGTCTTGCTTTGTATATTCTTGATAGCCATTTTCTTCACTGCGTATTGGATTAAGTAACCCAACACGCGTGTAATGACGAACAGTATCGGCAGTCACGCCCATTAACTTGGCGAGTTGTTTAACATACATAATTTGGCTCCGTCGTGTTTCAGTGGCTTCATAATAAACCTAGGTGCAACACATAGGTCAATGACTATTTTAAAGCTAATAAAATAATACCAATTCGCTTAATTAAGTGACCTGTTTGAGAGAATAAAATCGTGTTGATAACAAGGCAAAGATTTTATTATTTAGTTGTTATCACTAATTGCCTTGCTTCCACGCACTCGTATATCAAAATGATTAAGTATTATTGATCATCGGCATAATGACACAAACAGAATTAACTTAAGCTGATACCGGCGCGTATTATCAGGAGGGGGGAATTCAGGAGAGAAGCGCCTAAGTAAGGCGCGTATTAATCTAAGGGCCTGTTGAACATTAGTGGTTTAACTTACAGCAGACTGTTTGGTCTTTAGGCAAGGCAGAGCCTATTTAAGTGGTTATTCCCCATAAGTAGGCGATAACGCAGCATTAATACCAAACATGCGCTGCCCTTTGGGTTCCCTCTAACTCTTTGTTGCCTACATGGATGTAGATCAGGGGCGTGAGCAGGACGCGGAAGCTTTGCTCGGTTTTTGCTTATTCTTACATGGATGTATAACGCAGGAGCAGTTACCGAGCCCACTAGGTTACAAACCTCGCGCCGCAATTTAATCTTCCTTGGATTGAATAAATTCAATCCACAAGGCTCTACATGCCCTAGTTTGATTCGCTACGGCTTTGCTCTAATTCGTCGCTTAGCTGCTGCGCTAAAGTTTGTATTTTAGGCATAGCATCTTTCATTAAGCTTTGAGACATTTGCATAGACTCTTGCATTACAACAGGCATTTTTTCAAGTATTTTTTGCCCGGTATCTGTCTTATAAAATGCTAACATATCAGCAATCTCTTGCTCACTAAAATGTTTGTCGTACACGCTAATCATCATCGGCTGCATTTTGGCCCAGCTCATTTCGGTTTTTAATACCGTCGTCATGTCACCATAGTATTTATCAAAAATTGCCTGTTCAGAAGGCTTAACACCCATTTGATCAGACATACCTTTCATCATACCTTCAACCTGGCCGTACATAGAATCAACCATTGAATCTAAGTTCATTACACTAATAAGTTCATCTATTTTTTGCTGTTTTGTATTTTGCTCAGCATATAAACTGCTAGAAAAAATCAGTAATGATAAAAGTAGTACCTTACCCATAATAATATCCTTTAATATAAATAATCGTTTTATAGTCACATGATTAATTAGTATTGTAAAGGGGACAGGTAATCATTAAAAAAGCCGAATAAATCGCGTTTATTCGGCCTTTTATTAGTGCGCATTTGCGTTAATCGTCCTCTACATTATCGAGACCTTTAGTGCCTTCTTTAGCTTTTAGCTTATGATGAATAGCTGATTTTATTAGCATGTAACCACTAATCGGCGCCGTAATTAGTAAAAATATAGTAATGAGTATTTCTCTAACACTGAGTCCATGGCCTGAATTTACAAAATAAACCATAGCTGCGATTAACATACTTGCCATACCCAACGTTGTTGCCTTCGTTGGTCCATGCAAACGCATAAAAAAGTCAGGCAGTTTAATTAAGCCTATCGAGCCAATTAAAATAAACGTACCACCAAATAACAATAGTATTGATACAACCCATTCGCTGATCATGTTTTCACCTTATTCAATTATATCGCCGCGTAGTAAATACTTACACACTGCAACTGTACTTATAAAACCAAGCATGGCAATAAGCAGTGCTGCTTCAAAGTAAAGCCCTGTGTCCATACTTATACTGTATAAAATAATCAGTGCAATAACATTAATGTACATTGTATCGAGCGCTAAAACACGGTCAGGCACTGACGGACCAATAATCAATCGCCATAAATTAAGCAATAACGATAAGCCAATCATCGAAAAAACAATGAGTAATACAGTGTCTAACATTGAAATATCTCCTTCAGTGGAGCTTCGTAGCGTTGTTTTATTTGTTTGATAAGTGCTTCTTCATCTTTAAGGTCAAGCACATGTATTAGTAAGTAACGTTGTGTTGGCTCTTCACCTTCAGGTAACGATTCTGCAATTGGATAAACCTCTGCGCTCACTGTACCGGGTGTAAGCGATACACTACTGGCCAATATAGTAATTGGCATATCATGAGTTAAATCAATCGGTACTTTTATAAAGGCCGGGCGTAAGTTTTTAGATGGCCCAAGTATAAGTAAAGCCACCTGTAGATTTGCAACAATAATATCGTAAAGAACTATAAGTAACTGCTTTAATGCTAGTCCAGGCCTTAAAATAAGCGGTTGAGGTTCGCGAAGTGAAAAGCTTAATAGGGGTATAAATATAGCAAAAATAGTCGCTAGCACTAAGTGTCCTACCGACACGCTATTATTTAACAATAACCATACCATAAACAAAAACAGGCTACGAAATGGTGTTGGTAACCAACGAAAACGGGCTTGTAATCTCATCACATGCCTCCTTTAAGTACAGCATTAATACCGCCGCTTATATCATGTAACTGAGTAGCAGCACCTAGCATGTAGTCACTTATTGGCCCGCCAAAAATAACTAGCAATGGCGAACAAGCAAGTAAACCTATAATTACAGTTACCTGCAACGGGTGTGCATTTGCACTATCTGCGTTTTCGCTTTTTTTACTTTTATGCTCCCAAAATAAGGTCGTGCCAGCACGCGAAAGCGCTACTAATAACGCAAAGCTTGTTACTAAATATACAGGCCAAAATAGTAAAGCTTGCTCACTATTTAATGTGGCTTTAAGTATCCAAATTTTACCTACAAAGCCTGATAGTGGCGGCATACCAACTACTGTTAAAGCCGCAACAATAAAGCACACACCTAATAAAAATGGTTGTTTAACGCAGCGACCTGCTACTAGCCTGTCGCCAACTTTACCGCGCTGGATTGAAACTAAGTCTGCTAATAAAAATAGTGCGGCACTAACAAGTGTTGAATGAACTAAATAATATAAAAGTGCAGCAGTGGCATTTACATTTTGTAATGCGATTAGCGCAACCAACGTTCCCACTGATACCAATACTAAGTTAGAAGTGAGTTTACGTAAGTCTTGCGCTGCCATAACACCAATAGCACCCACTATAATCGTGGCAATTGCTAAGCCCCAAAGCCAAGGCTGCGCCATATGTTCAAGCGCCCCTGCTTGTTCGCCAAATATCACAGTGTAAACACGAAGCATAGCGTAAACGCCTACTTTGGTCATAATCGCAAATAATGCAGCAACCACAGGTTTAGCGCTTGAATACGTATTTGGAAGCCATAAATGCAGAGGTAATAATGCGCCCTTTAATGCAAATACAATGAGTAGTAATAAACCACCAGCCTTTGCTAGGTATACATCATCGCCCGTAAGCTCGGATACTTTTTGCGCCATATCTGCAATATTAAGCGTACCAAGTACACCGTACAAGATACCCAAACCGATTAAAAACACGCTTGAGCCAACTAAATTCAATATTACATATTGCAGTGCAGCACGAGTGTTTTGTTTATCACCTGCATGCATTAACAATGCATAGGATGCAATCAGTAACACTTCAAAAAATACAAATAGGTTAAATAAATCGCCCGTTAAAAACGCGCCATTTACACCCAATATTAAAAAGTGGACAAGTGGATGATAAAAGCTTCCCTTTTCATCATCGCCAGCACTACCATATAAAATAGCGCCCAAACCTAAAAGTGAAGTTAACGTAACTAATAAGGTAGATAACATATCAGCGACTAAGACTATCCCAAATGGTGCAGACCAATTACCAATAGCGTAAACATTAATACCCGTATTATTAATATGTACCAGTAAAAGCACACTAATGGCAAAAGTAGCTATTGCCATTACAATTGAAACTAAGCGGCGAATTTTGACGCTTTTACCACATGGCGGCAGTAATAAAATAACTGCCGTCAGCATAGGTAATAAAATAGGTAGCGAAGCTAAATGTTGGATCATTTTTGCTCCTTATTATCTGCAGAGGTATTAGGCACATAACCATCAACATGGTCACTACCTAAATCGGCGCGCCCACGTATTGCCAAAATAACCACAAATGCGGTCATCGCAAAGCCGATTACAATAGCGGTAAGCACTAAAGCTTGAGGTAGAGGATCTGCATAATCTGATCCTGTGCCAAGCACTACTGCTTTATTAATAGTAAGACGACCTGCTGAAAACAAAAATAAGTTAACAGCGTATGAAATCATAGTAAGCCCAAGTACTACAGGGAATGTACGAGCTCTCAGCAGTAAAAACACACCGCAACTGACCAATACTCCAACGCAAGATGCGTACAATAATTCCATTAAATATTTACCTCTTTTTTCTGGGTATCTGCTGTCATATTACCTAAGCTTGCTAAAATCATTAACGTAGCGCCTACAACTGTTAAGTAAACACCTAGGTCAAATGCAATCGCGCTGGCAAGCTCTGTTTTACCGACAAACGGAATATCAAAGTAGTCAAACCAAGTTGTTAAAAATGGCTTATCAAAGAACCAACTACCCACACCTGTAAACAAAGAAATACCAATGCCTGAAGCTATAATTTTGCGATAATTAACATCAAAACGTTCGTTAATCCATGCCGTACCATGCGCCATGTATTGCAAAATAAACGCGATTGATGTTACTAACCCAGCAATAAAGCCACCACCAGGTAAGTTATGCCCACGTAAGAAAATATACGCAGAAACCAATAAGGCAAGCGGCAATAAACTTTGTGAAATACTCGCCAGTAATATTGGGTGACGCTCTTTAGCCCATGGGCGCCCTTCACTGTCACTTGCAGGCATAAATAATGGGATTCGAGAAAGTACTTTAAATATACCTAATGCGGCAATACCTAATACGGTAATTTCGCCAAGCGTATCAAAGCCCCTAAAGTCGACCAAAATAACGTTAACTACGTTAGTACCACCGCCACCAATCTTAGCGTTAGCAATAAAGAAGTCTGAAATTGAATCTAATGGACGTGTAAGTAATGCATAACAAATACTCGCTATAACTACACCTAGCGTAGAGGCTATGCCTAAATCTCGAAGTACGCGTAACGAACTTGATTCTTTTGGCGTATGCTGCGGTAAAAAAAACAATGCCAGCATAAGTAAAATAATAGTAACAACCTCAACGGTTAGTTGTGTAAGTGCTAAATCAGGTGCAGAAAAACGTGTAAATACAACCGACACCATTAACCCTACAATTGAGAGCATTAACAACGATACCATTCGAGAGCGATGCCAAATAACGGTAGCAAGTGCACCAATAATCAACAAGCCAGCTCCAATTGCATTGTGCACATCAACCGGCGTAAGTGGCATGCTACCGGCAAGCTGTTGCATTTCAAATAATGGCCAACCCGCACACAGTAGTACTACTGCTAACATAATTACAAGATAGCGCTGTAGGGAACCATTTTCTGTACTATTTACCTTTGATTGACACCAAGCAACGATACTTAAAATTACACGTTCAAAGGTTTTTTTAGCATTGAGAGGTGGTAGTGATGCTTGAAATTGAAATAGATATTTACGATTAATGTAAATAAATAAGCCGCCAGCAATCGCCATTGCACTCATAAGTAGAGGTAAGTTAAACCCATGCCAGATAGCTAATTCGTACACTGGCATTTCTTTTCCAAGTACAGCTAAAGATGCCGCAGATAAAATACCGTCAATTGTAAAGTGCGGGAACATGCCCACCAATAAACAAATCACAACGAGTATTTCTATTGGTACACGCATATAACGTGGTGGTTCATGCGGCGTTCGAGGTAAATCAATCGGGTCGCCATTAAAAAATACGTCGTGAATAAAGCGGGCTGAGTACGCTACAGCGAAAGCACCTGCAACAGTTGCCAATACTGGAATTAACCACGACATAGAACCAAGCACTTGTTGATGCAGTGTTTCTGCAAAGAACATTTCTTTCGATAAGAAACCATTAAGTAGCGGAACGCCAGCCATTGCCGCTGCCGCGACCATTGCAAGTGTAGCTGTGTAAGGTAAGTATCGCCACATGCCATTTAATTTACGCATATCACGCGTGCCCGTTTCATGATCAATAATACCAACTGCCATAAATAACGATGCCTTAAAGGTTGCATGGTTAATTATATGGAAAATAGCAGCAACGGTCGCAAGCTCAGTATCAAGTCCTAATAGCAGCGTTATTAAACCTAAGTGGCTTATTGTTGAATAGGCTAACAATCCTTTTAAATCGTGTTTGAATAATGCTATGTATGCACCAAACAATAGCGTTGCTAAACCCGTTAACCCTACAAGTAAAAACCAAGTATCCGTGCCAGCTAAAGCAGGATGAAAACGCGCTAACAAAAATATACCGGCTTTTACCATAGTTGCAGAATGTAAATACGCACTTACTGGAGTAGGTGCTGCCATTGCATGAGGAAGCCAAAAATGAAACGGAAATTGTGCCGATTTAGTAAACGCACCTAATAGTACCAATACCAATGCTACTTCGTATAAATCGTGAGATTGAATGATTGCTTTGCTTGCTAAAATAACATCTAGGTCGTAACTACCAACAATGTCTCCTAATAACATTAAGCCAGCAAGTAGTGCTAAGCCACCCGCCCCTGTTACTGCAAGCGCCATACGTGCGCCCTTACGCGCTTCTGACTTATGCCACCAAAAACTAATTAATAAAAATGAACTTATACTCGTTAATTCCCAAAACAGCCACAATTGGATAACATTATTAGACATAACAATGCCAAGCATTGCGGTCATAAATAGCATTAAGTAACTATATAACTTAGCCATTGAATCGTTAGCACTGAGGTAGTAACGCGTGTAGAGGATAACGAGCAGGCCTATGCCTAAAATCATAAACATAAACAATAAACTAAGACCGTCTAACCGCAGAGATAAGTCGAGTCCTATTGACGGGATCCAAGCTAAAGAATAACGAATTGTTTCGCCCGCTAAAACTGCAGGTGCATGGTATAGAGTAATCCCCAAAGCAGTCAAAGGCGCAAGAGCCGTTAAACTAGTGCTTAAATTACGGGATAACTTACCTGTGCATGCAGAAATAACACTGCCAATTAAGGATAACAAGGGTATCCAGAGCAAAGTCATAATGTAGGGCCTTTTATAATCATAAGTTTATCAGGGCATCTCTTTTTTAATACTAAGTGATGCTTTTACTGCCTGTTTTTAAACGACATTAATGACTATAGTTATACTGAAAAACACTTATTTTGTCTATAAAAAGCGGTTCTATATGGACATTTTTCAAACAATAACTAACAATTTATTAAGCCTAAAAAAACAATTAATTAATAGTGATAATTGTTAGTTTAATATAGTCTTATTTGCAAATGTAAGCGCGCTAGAGTGACGATGAAACTTACCATTGGTCGTATCTAAATGTTTCAACCAAAGTTGCCTATACTGCGCTGAGAGACCTAACTGCTGATATTGCATAATGGACCAATTTTCACTGGGCTTATAAGCAATGCCTCCTTGCTGACAACTCTTTGCCTTATGCCAATCTGTTGGCGGCGGCTCACCATGAGAAATAAATAGATTAGGCGCAACAAAACCTGTTTTTGCACACAACCATGCTTGCTTAGTTTTAGGCAAAGCGTATTCATCCTCAAAACCGTTAAAATGCATCAGCTCGTGCAAAAATACACTGTATTTTGCTTTTGAGTTTATTAGCATTGTTCCCTTCGTGACATTAGCCGTACCGTCTTTAGGCATCATCACTATAAAATCATAATTGTTAGGAAGCTGGTTATTAAGTTTAGATAATTCCCAGTCACACTTTGCTATTTTACTAGTGCTACTTTTGCACTCAAGCATACCCGCAACGTAAACTGGTTTTGAAAAGCAAAAAATATTTTCACGGGGCTCTGGCTGTTTATTATAAGTATTAATAAACTCTGTAAGTTTATATAAGCCACTACGATGATCGCTCATAGTCAGTACGTTAAACATACATTGCTTATTAGGTTTGCTTATATTTCTTAAAGATGAAAAACCAAGATTGTGGATAAACGCAGTAGATACTTTACTCTGTGGTGTTTTTAACTGAAGTTTTAGATGATTTAGCACATCCCCTGCTGGTAATTTGTTTTTACTAGCGAGTAGTTTTAAATCCCCCCAACGTGATTGCTCAAGCAACTTTGCTGCTAATATTTTACGCTCTGGGGTTGTTAAGTCATTTATAGCGGAGAGCCAAAATGGTTTTGCAGTTTCACTCTGACTGCTTTTAATAAGCTTAAGAGAATACATATATTGCGCTGAGGAAATTTGATTGCGAGCGAGTATAGCTAAAGAGGTCTTTGGTAACTTCTCTAGGTGATCTGAAAAGTGAACGGGTGAATTCCAATAACTTTGTAGAACATTGGCTTTTGTATTTAAAACATGCCAAAAGCCAATAGCGCCAAGGTGATTACTCGAGCCTGTAATTAACAAACAACATAGTAATACACCTATTAACTTAAAACGCTTAACTTGCGTCAACACCTTCCATCAACTCAAGTTCTAAACGCGCATACTTGTACTCAATAAACTCGTGTACATTGGTTGCTAGCGCAAGCCTAAAATAGTCTGATGCTAAATACAGCTCACCAGCTGCTTGATGCATTTTGGCTAAGTAAAAATAAGCTTCACATAAACGCTGCGCATATTCTTGCTCGGTTCTAACACCATCACTAATGCCAGATAAAAATGCATACTCAGTCATATCCCCCGTATAAAGAGAAATTAACTGATACGCCCATTGCGATTCATCAAGTGCTGTTGCATTAGTTTTAAGTGATTCAAGCGCTGCTGCTTTATCTTCTTGTGCACTGGCTAAGTAAACCCATAAAACACGGTATGGATCATTTGGAGAGCGGGCTAAAAACTCATCAAAGTCGTTTTTAGCAAGACCTGCTCTATCACCGTAATAAAGGGCTATGCCTCTATTTAAATAAGCATATTCATGCTCTTCATCAAGCTCAAGGGCTGAATCAAAAAACTCATAGGCTTTTTCGTATTGCTGCATAAGCGTATGTTGAATACCTAGAAAGTTATATACTTCAGCTAAATCAGGTTTAAGCTTTACTGCGCGGTTAAAATCAATACGCGAAAGAGTGGTCATACCTAAACTATCAAAAAGTACACCACGGTCATAATAAAGCTTAGCTTGTTGCTCTTCGCTTAAGTCAGCTCTATTCAATAATTCTGAGTAGCGTGCAATGGCAATTTCACTTCTAAAGTCAGAAGCTAAAGGTGCAGTAAATGGCACATTAACAATCGGGGTTGGTTCTGATTCGGTTGTAGTTTGGCAAGCGCTTAAAGACAAAATAGCAAAAGATGCCAAAGCTAAATGTTTGAGTATCATTAAAATCCTTAATACCAAGATATATCGCGATTAATATAAGACAGACCTTGTCCAATAAGGTTTCATTAAAGCATAAAAAAAGGGGCTAAACAGCCCCTTTTTTATCATCTAGCTAATATAACTAGATTAATAAGTTAGCAATTACGCGTCAGTTGGCGCGTCAACAGCTGGTGCTGCAGATTCCATTGCTTCTTTAATACTTAGACGTACACGGCCTTGGCGATCTACTTCTAGTACTTTAACTTTAACTTCTTGACCTTCAGAAAGGTGATCAGCCACGTTGTTAACGCGCTCAGTACTAATTTGAGAAATATGTACTAGACCATCTTTACCTGGAAGAATGTTTACAAATGCACCGAAGTCAACAATACGTACAACTTTACCTTCGTAGATAGTACCTACTTCTAGTTCAGCTGTTAATTGCTCAATACGGCTAATGGCATTAGCTGCACTTTCGCCATCTGTAGCGGCAATTTTAATTGTACCGTCGTCACCGATTTCAATCGTTGTACCAGTTTCTTCAGTAAGTTGACGAATAGTTGCGCCACCTTTACCAATAACTTCAGCGATTTTCTTCTGTGGGATTTTCATCGTGTAGATACGAGGAGCAAACATTGATAGCTCTTCAGAAGGAGCAGAAATCGCTTCGTCCATCACTTCTAGAATGTGTAAACGTGCAGCTTTAGCTTGTTTAAGCGCAATTTGCATGATTTCTTGAGTGATACCTTCAATTTTGATATCCATTTGAAGTGCAGTAATACCCGCAGCAGTACCCGCAACTTTAAAGTCCATGTCACCTAAGTGATCTTCATCACCTAAGATGTCAGAAAGAACAACGAATTTTTCGTCTTCTTTAACTAGACCCATCGCAATACCCGCAACAGATGCTTTAATTGGAACGCCAGCATTCATAAGTGCAAGTGAAGTACCACACACAGAAGCCATTGAAGATGAACCGTTTGATTCAGTAATTTCCGATACTACACGGATTGAATATGGGAATTCAGTCAGTGTTGGCATTACAGCAGCAATACCACGCTTAGCAAGGTTACCATGGCCGATTTCACGACGCTTAGGAGAACCAACAAAACCAGTTTCACCTACACAGAATGGAGGGAAGTTGTAGTTAAGCATAAAGTGGTTTTTATGAGTACCAGTTAAATCGTCGATTAACTGTGAATCACGTTCTGTACCAAGTGTAGCTGTTACTAACGCTTGAGTTTCGCCACGAGTAAAGATAGCAGAACCGTGAGTACGCGGTAATACGCCAGTCATTACATCTAGTGCACGAATCATATCTGGTTCACGACCATCGATACGTTTTTCGCCAGAAGCGATACGGCCACGAACGATTTTCTTCTCAAGTGAACCGAAGATTTTACCAACTTCTTGCTTGTCTAAAGACTCGCCTTCAGCAAGTTCAGCTGTTAATACTGCAACAACTTCGTCCTTCGCTTCGCCAAGTGCTTCTTTACGCGCTACTTTATCAGTGATTAAGTAAGCTGCGCCTACTTTATCAGCAGCAATTGCTGCTACTTTATCTTCTAGTGCAACGTTTTTAGCTGGTGCAGTCCAATCCCAAGTAGGCTTGCCTGCTTCTGCTTTAAATTCTTCGATTGCAGTGATGATCGCTTGAGATTGCTCATGACCATATACAACAGCGCCAAGCATTACGTCTTCTGCAAGTACGTTAGCTTCTGATTCAACCATAAGTACCGCTTTATCAGTACCGGCTACTACTAAATCAAGTTGGCTTTCTTCAAGCTCTTTCAATGTAGGGTTAAGTACGTATTCGCCGTTGATGTAACCAACGCGAGATGCACCAATTGGACCACTGAACGGGATACCTGAGATAGCAAGTGCTGCTGAAGTACCAATCATTGCAACCATATCAGGTTGGATTTCAGGGTTAACAGAAACAACAGTCGCAATAACTTGTACTTCGTTTACAAAACCGCTTGGGAAAAGTGGACGAATTGGACGGTCAATAAGACGTGCAATAAGAGTTTCGCCATCGTTAGGACGACCTTCACGCTTCAAGAAACCACCTGGGATACGACCAGCAGCGTACATACGCTCTTGGTAGTTAACAGTTAGTGGGAAAAAGTCTTGACCAGGTTGTGCTTCACGCTTACCAACAACAGTTACTAAAACTGAAGTGTCGCCAATGCTTGCAAGTACAGCGCCGTCTGCTTGACGAGCGATTGCACCAGTTTCTAGAGTCACTGTATGTTGACCTAGTTTGAATTCTTTAATAATTGCTTGCACTTAAAATATTCCTTAAATGTATTCTAATAAGTTGTCATCAAAGTACCAATTACAGTACATAATTGTATTCAGTTGGAAATCAATTAAGTACTACAATTGGCAATGATGTGAATAAGCGTAGATAAACCTTTTTATCTACGCGCATAGTATATACCAAAGCTACTTCAAAATGCGAGTCTAGGGTGTGTTGATCTTTGCGGGTTGAAATTTGTTCAATCTAACTACTAGATTTCAGCTGGGCTTATTTAGCGGTTAAATACAAAAGCTCTCGGTAAGCTATGAAATGGGGGGTTTATATTGCAATTCAATAGGTTTAAGAATTTTCTTAATTTGAAAACACAAATTTCAGGCACAAAAAAAGGAGCTAAAAAGCTCCTTTTTCTATAATCTAGTTCTTAGCGACGTAGGCCAAGTTCTTTGATTAACGCAGTATAACTAGTGATGTCTTTACCTTTAAGGTAATCAAGTAGTTTACGGCGAGTGCTTACTTTACGAAGCAGACCACGACGTGAGTGGAAGTCATGCTTGTGATCAGCAAAGTGACCTTGAAGCTTGTTGATATCATAAGTAAGTAATGCTACTTGTACTTCTGATGAACCTGTATCGCCTTCTGCACGTGCAAATTTAGCAATGATATCGATTTTTTCTTGATTGCTTAGTGACATAGTAACTCCAAAAATTAAATTTAAAAGGTGTCTTAGCCGATCACTAATTCAGCCAAAACGATTAAGCGGGCGTATTCTACCAACTGTGGGAATAACTACAAGTTAATTATCCCCATCTACAACTATTAAGCCATTGTTAGGCACATTAGTTGCTTATTCCGGTTTCACGTAATCGTCTTGCTGACTAGCAAGACCACGTTTAACCTTTAAATGACCATTTGAGTTACGCTCACCGGTTCCAATAAACACACCATCAGCAACTACTTTAATAGCACCTTCAGGCAAAGGTTTTGGTAACTCAACTGCTTGTCCGTGGCTAAATACCCAGCCTTCGTCTTTTGAAATTTCAATGACAGGTAAGTCAGTTAAAGCAGTATCAATTGGTAGTAGCAGCGAGTCTAAATAAGTAGAAGGTGCAAGCTCTTCTTCTTTCGCTTTAGCAAGTAATGCTTCAATTTCATCAAGCGAGACCATTTTATCTGCCGGATACTGACCAACAGCAGTTCTGTGGAGCATAATAACGTGTGCGCCACAGCCTAGATTTTCGCCTAAATCATCAACTATTGTACGAATGTAGGTCCCTTTAGATACATGGGCCGTCATTTGTAATACGTTGCTTTTTTCATCAAATTCGTCAAACGATAAGCTAAACACATTTATTTTTCTGCATTTACGAGGCACTTCAATACCTTCGCGCGCATACTTATATAATGGCCTGCCTTGGTATTTAAGTGCCGAGTACATTGACGGATATTGATCAGACTCACCAACAAAAGCAGCTATTTCTTTTGTTAGCTGTTCACGCGTTACGTTCACATCTTTAGTGCTAACAATTTCGCCATCAGAATCTGATGTTGTTGTACGTTCACCCAGTTGTGCACGAACGATATAGGTTTTATCTGTATCGAGTAAAAACTGCGTAAACTTAGTCGCTTCACCAAAGCAAATTGGCAGCATACCTGTAGCAAGTGGATCTAAAGCACCCGTATGCCCAGCTTTTTGCGCAAAATAAACGCTCTTTGCTTGCTGTAATGCTTTATTTGATGAAATGCCTTCAGGTTTGTTTAACAACAAAATACCGTCAACTGCACGGCCTTTACTGCGCTTTGCCATCTGTATCAGTGCCTTCTTCGCTATCTGTATCGTCTACGTGCTCAGTACCTTCTTCGCTAACTGAAATATCAGCAGCATCAACACTTTCTACGTCTTCATCAACATGCTTTGCGTTATCTTCGCGGATAATAGAATCCACTAAATTAGAAATACGCATACCTTCCATTAATGAGTTATCAACTACAAACTTTAACTCAGGCATTATACGTGCACGGATACGCTTACCAAGTAAGGAGCGAATATAGCCCGTTGCTTCATTAAGTACCTTTGCGCTTTGCTTTGCTGCGTCTTCATCTTGTGTGTTAAACACAGTAATGAAAATTTTGGCATAAGATAAATCGCGCGATACTTCTACCGCTGACACTGTCACCATACCTAAGCGTGGATCTTTAATTTCGCGTTGTAAAATTACAGCAATCTCTTTTTGGATTTGCTGTGCAACACGATCAGTGCGAGAAAACTCTCTCATTATACTTGTCCTAAAATAATAACTTATTGAAATTAAATAATAAGTTAACTAAATAATGGATATGCAAATGGGGGCTAAGCCCCCATTTAAAATCTTAGCGTAGGGTGTGTAGAATGTTCGGGCGTTAACCTGAGCGTTCAATACTCCCTAGTAACAATTATAGAGTACGTTGTACTTCAACTGTTTCAAATACTTCGATTTGGTCACCAACACGTACGTCATTGTAGTTCTTAACGCCGATACCACATTCCATGCCGTTACGAACATCAGCAACATCGTCTTTAAAGCGACGAAGTGACTCAAGTTCACCTTCATAGATAACCACATTTTCACGTAGTACACGGATTGGAGCGCTACGTTTAATAACACCTTCAGTAACCATACAACCAGCGATTGCGCCAATTTTTGGAGACTTGAATACGTCACGAACTTGGGCTAGACCAATGATTTCTTGTTTAAACTCTGGCGCTAGCATACCTGACATGGCTTGCTTAACTTCTTCGATTAAGGCATAAATTACGCTGTAATAACGAAGGTCTAAGTTTTCAGTATCAATAACTTTACGAGCTGAAGCATCAGCACGAACGTTAAAGCCAACTACAATTGCGTTAGACGCTGCAGCGAGTGTTGCATCAGTTTCGGTAATACCACCAACACCTGAACCAACAATCTTCACTTTTACTTCATCAGTAGAAAGTTTAGTTAGTGAATCAGAGATTGCTTCGATAGAACCTTGAACGTCTGCTTTAAGTACCACGTTAACTTCAGAAACATCGCCTTCAGTCATGTTAGTAAACATGTTTTCAAGCTTAGCTTTTTGCTGACGCGCTAGTTTAACATCGCGGAACTTACCTTGACGGTATAAAGCAACTTCACGCGCTTTACGTTCATCTTTAACTACAGTCGCTTCGTCGCCTGCAGCTGGAATACCAGAAAGACCTAAAATTTCAACTGGAATAGATGGACCAGCTGACTTAATGTCTTTACCGTTTTCATCGCGCATTGCACGAACACGGCCATACTCAAGACCACATAATACAATGTCACCTTGGTTAAGCGTACCAGATTGAACAAGTACTGATGCTACTGGACCACGGCCTTTATCAAGACGAGATTCAATAACAACACCCGCAGCCATACCTTCAGTAGGTGCAGAAAGTTCTAAAAGCTCAGATTGGTTCAATACTGCTTCAAGAAGGTCATCAATACCTAAGCCAGTTTTAGCTGAGATATGAACGTACTGCGTATCGCCGCCCCATTCTTCTGGAATAACGTCAAGTACAGCAAGTTCGTTTTTAACGCGATCTGGATCTGCGCCTTCTTTATCCATTTTGTTTACAGCAATGATTAAAGGAACGCCAGCTGCACGTGCGTGCTGTACCGCTTCTTTAGTTTGTGGCATTACACCATCATCTGCTGCAACCACAAGGATTACGATATCTGTCGCTTTAGCACCACGAGCACGCATTGAAGTAAATGCAGCATGTCCTGGTGTATCTAAAAACGTGATCATGTGACCATTTACGTCTACGTGGTATGCACCAATATGCTGTGTAATACCACCAGCTTCGCCAGAAGCAACTTTCGCAGAACGAATGTAATCAAGAGTCGATGTTTTACCGTGGTCAACGTGACCCATTACAGTTACTACTGGAGCACGCGGCTCTGACTTACCATCTTCATGGCGGTCATTAAGTACTGTTTGCTCTAATTCGTTTTCTTTAACAATGATAACCTTGTGACCCATTTCTTCTGCAACTAGTTGTGCAGCTTCTTGGTCGATCACTTGGTTAATAGTAACCATGTCACCCATTTTCATCATTGTTTTAACAACTTCAGCGCCTTTAACTGCCATGCGTGATGCAAGCTCAGCTACTGTAATTGTTTCGCTAATACGCACTTCATTTTTCACATCAACAGTTGGTTTTTGGAAACCATGTTGTAATGATGCTGGTGCTTTTAACTTAGACTTGTTACGGCCTCTTGACGCTGCAAATTTATCTTTTGCTGGCGCTTTCTTCTTTTTCTTAGCACGGCGAGTACCTTGCTCATCACGAGCATCGGCAACATCTTCTGCTTCACGTGCATAAGTAGAAGTCGTAAGATGGTGATCCGCTGTTTCTTCGCGTTTCTTACGTTCTTCTTCTTCTTTCTTCCAGCGTGCCGAGTTCTCTTCAGCTAGCTTTCTTGCTTCTTCTGCTTGACGTTTCGCTTCTTCTTCAGCTTTCTTCAATGCGGCCTCTTCTGCTTCTTTTTGCAGACGCTCAGCTTCTATGCGATCTTTCTCAGACTTAGCACTTTGCTCTGGGGTCATCTGCTTTTGTTTCGCTTTACGCTCTGCATCAGCTTTGCGTTTAGCTTCTTCTTTGGCTTTACGGTCAGCTTCTTCTTTCGCTTTGCGCTCTGCCTCTTGTTTCGCCTTTAATTCTGCAGCTTCTTGGTCAGCTTTTTGCTGCTGTTCAAGACGCACTTTTTCTTCTGCAGCTAAGCGTGCTTGCTCTTGTTCTTGTTCCATTGCGCTTTTTTTCACGTATGTACGTGTTTTGCGAACTTCAACTTGAACGTCTTTAGCTTTACCCGTAGAACCCGTTACACTTAAAGTGCTTTTGCTCTTACGTTGCAAAGTCATGCGCGCTGGGCCATCTGAACCTGCGCCGCCATGATGCTTGCTTAAATGATCAAGTAACGTTGCTTTTTCAGCTTCTGTTACGTTATCAGTTGCTTGCTTAGTGATACCTGCTTGTGAAAACTGCTGTAGCAATTTATCAACAGTTGTACCTATATCGCCGGCTAGTTTTTCAACATTTACTTCTGCCATAGTGTGTAATACCTCCGTTAATAAATTACTCGTCTGCAAACCAACAAATGTTTCGTGCAGCCATAATCAGTTCACCTGCTTTTTCAGATGAAAGTTCTGTGATATCAACTAATTCGTCAATACCTTGCTCTGCCAAGTCTTCAAGTGTAACAACACCCTTGCTTGCCATAACAAATGCTAAGTGACGTTCTAAGCCTTCAAGCGCAAGTAAGTCTTCAGCTGGCTCTGCGCCATCTAAGCTTTCTTCCGTTTTAAGTGCTTTAGTTGTCAATGCATCTTTTGCGCGTGAGCGCAGTAAATCCACAGTCTCTTCATCAAGACCATCAATTTCTAAAAATTCAGACGCTGGCACATACGCCACTTCTTCAAGTGTCGAGAAACCTTCGTTGATAAGTAATGATGCAAACTCATCATCAATTTCTAAATTTTCAGTGAATAAGTTAAGTAACTTATCAGATTCAGCTTCATTTTTAGTACGCATGTCTTCAACAGTCATTACGTTTAGTTCCCAGCCAGTTAACTGGCTTGCTAAACGAACGTTTTGACCATTACGACCAATTGCTTGCGCTAGGTTATCAGCTTCTACAGCGATATCCATTGAGTGAGTGTCTTCATCCATTACGATTGAAGCAACTTCTGCTGGCGCCATTGCGTTAATAACAAATTGTGCTGGGTTGTCATCGTAAAGTACGATATCAACACGTTCACCACCAAGCTCTGACGATACAGCCTGAACTCGTGCGCCACGCATACCAACACATGCACCAATTGGATCAATGCGTTTGTCGTTAGATTTAACGGCAATTTTAGCGCGTGAACCTGGATCACGTGCAGCGGCACGTAATTCAATCATCTCTTCGCCAATTTCTGGCACCTCAATGCGGAATAATTCCATTAGCATTTCAGGTTTAGAGCGCGTTACAAATAATTGTGCACCGCGTGCTTCTGGCTTAACTTCATATAAAAGACCACGGATACGGTCACCCGGGCGGAAGTTTTCACGTGGTAACATGTCATCACGGTAAATTACCGCTTCTGCGTTGTTACCTAAATCAAGTACGATTGCATCGCGAGTTGCTTTTTTAACAACACCCGTTACTAGCTCGCCTTCTTGATCTTTGTATGCTTCAACAACTAAAGCGCGCTCAGCTTCACGTACTTTCTGTACGATAACTTGCTTGGCCATTTGTGTTGTAATACGGTCAAATTTGATTGAGTCGATTTGCTCTTCAACATAATCACCCATTTGCAAATCAGGTTCTTCAACCTGCGCTGCTTCTAGAGTGATTTCGCTGTAAGGATTCTCTAAAGAACCGTCTTCTAATACAGCGGCAATCTGCCAACGACGGAACGTGTCGTAATCACCGGTTTTACGGTCAATTGCTACACGCACTTCAATTTCGCCATCGTGTTTTTTCTTTGTCGCTGTCGCTAAAGCGAACTCTAGAGCTTCAAAAATCTTTTCTTTTGGAACCGCTTTCTCATTGGAAACGGCTTCAGCAACCAATAATATCTCTTTTGCCATGGGTAATGCCTCGCTTGCCCTATTCCTTCGCACTCGAATTTAAAACTTCGCGATTAAATTCGCACGTTCGATGTTACTAAGCATGATCAGATGCTCTTCACCATCGCTAGATAGTGTGATCATATCGCTGCTAACTGCTACTAAGTCGCCTTTAAAATTACGACGACCATCCTGTGGAAGTTTGGTACGCACGCGTACTTCCTCTCCTTGCGCCTGCTCGTAGTGATCTTGTTTGAATAATAGACGATCAACACCAGGAGACGATACTTCCAAATCATATTCATTTGTAATTGGGTCTTCGACGTCTAAAATCGCACTAATTTGGCGACTTGCATCCGCACAGTTATCAACTGAGATCCCATCCTCATGAGCAATATATACTCTTAAGGTAGAATGGCGACCCGCTTGCACAAATTCAAGACCATGCAACTCAAAGCCTAACATTTCTACCGCAGGCGTTAACATGGTTACTAAATCTTGTTCAAGTTTTGTCACGAAAATCCTCCATACAAACAAAAAAAGGGCTTATAGCCCTAAAATACTGAGTTTAAATTTTAATTTGATGACAATTGCCACAAATCATAAGGTGCAGATACAACAACGCCCCGAACCAAGCGGGGCGTCACACCAATAAAGCATAAAACTGTGTGGCCTAGGGCCAAGCTTGGTTGCGAGTCAGTAAACTGACCTAATTAAACTACATAGCCTAAAACGCAAAACGCGCATTACTTAGAATGCGCGATATAAATTAGTAAGGTAATACCTACTAGTAGAATTGGTTGCGGGAGCCGGATTTGAACCGACGACCTTCGGGTTATGAGCCCGACGAGCTACCAGACTGCTCCATCCCGCGCCAATAGATATCAAACCTTAAATTTAATATCGCTGTTAGCTGTTTTACAACATGCTAAACAATGGCCGCTATTATAAGGATGTGTGGGCTAATTAGCAACTATAATACGCAATTAGTTTATAAAATTTCCAATTCGTCAAGATGCTAATTTAATGTATGTGTTAGTAACATAAGTAATCAGTCAGTTTTATAAAATGTTCATCGTCAAAATGCTAAATATTGCAGCTTACTATTTTTGAGTGAGAATCAAACCAACTGAACTCTTGCAACTGCATAGCCTCCTACATGCTTGCAATTTACCAGAAAATAAATTGATATAACTAAAACCCATACTTTAACACTAAAAAAACGTGCAGAATTTTAACTGCCCGCTATAATCAATTTTATGCCACTTGATAATAATAGTTATTACTCACTGCAGAGAGATAAAAAATGAATCAACAACAATCAGCATTGTTAAATAACTTAACAATTATTAAGCCAAATTTTCATGCATTCACGGCTCGATTTCACAGTAAATTAGCTGAATCTAGCATTGAGATGAATTACCCAACAGCCTTACAATTTAACGAAAAGAGTTTTACCCTTTTTTGTGTGCTAGAACGAATTGTTAAACATTTAGATAAGCCGGCATCGGTAGCTCCTTTTTTAGCACATCATTTAATGTACCTAAAAAACAGCAGTGTTTCACAAGGTGACATTGCAATTTTATCTGACGCTTTTTACGAAACTCTTAAGGAGCACCTTGGTAAACACTTTAATGCTGAGAGCCAACTTGCTTGGAAAAAAGCGCTCAGATATTTTGAAAGCTTTGCAGGCAATGTTTTATTTAATGTATCTAATGTGGTTTCGTTACAACAAAAAATGCTACAAAAGCAAAGTAATAAACTTTAAATATATAAGCCTTAAAAGTGGTTAAATTACTTATTTAACCCCCTCACATCAAGCTCATTTCAACACCATCGTCCAACGCGTCTTTATTGATTTGATAATCGGTTAAGCTCTGCTGCTAACGACACAACATATTGGTTTCCTATCACCTACATTTATTTTACTAACCCGCTATTAAACGCAACTTCCTTATTACTATTAGCTTGCTCGACAAATCAGCTTTATAAGTGACTCTAAACTTAATACAGGCTCTCATTACTTTTAAATTTCCCAACTTTGGGTTTTTAGACAAGGTGGTTGACCAAACAAGAAAAACAGCTAATTCCCAGTATTAAAATCAGCACATTTTTAAAGTAAAGTATTTTGTAGCTCCCATTCACTCACCGTTAAATAGTAAAACGATCGTTTCATGAAATATGTCCGTATAAAAAAATTTGGCTTTACTATGACCAATCACAAAACACTCAGACTAATACTAGGCGATCAGCTAAACCCATCTCATTCATGGTACAAACAAAAAGACGACGACACGCTTTATCTGATCGCTGAACTAAAACAAGAAACCGACTACGTTAAACATCACATTCAAAAACTGTGTGCTTTTTTTAGTGCTATGGAAAACTTCGCAACTGCATTAACCACGGCCGGTTTCAATGTTTTGCATTTAACACTTGATGATACCGATGACGACAAAGACTTAATTGAATTACTCAAACGAGTTGCCGATAAATACCAATGTGACTCTATCGAATATCAATACCCTGACGAGTTTAGGCTTAAGTCTCAATTAGCTAAGTTTAAAAGTGATAGCTCATTAAATGTAATTGCTACAGATACTGAACACTTTTTATTACCGTTCACCGATATAAAAACACGCTTTACAAAAAACAAGCATGTAACAATGGAGCACTTTTATCGTGCTATGCGTAAGCAATTTAATATATTAATTGATGATGCAAAGCCAACCGGTGGCAAATGGAATTTTGATAGTAATAATCGTAATAAATTTTCCAAAAAAGACTTAGCAGATATCCCCGAACCTAAGTTATTCAATACTGATGTTAGCAGCATTATTTCTCGTTTAAATAAACACAAAGTCGCTTATTTAGGTGAAATAAATCAACATTCACTGGATTGGCCAACAACGCGTAAACAAGCGATTGAATCTCTTGAATACTTTTGTGAGCACTTACTTAGTCGCTTTGGTCACTTTCAAGATGCGATGACAGATCAAAGTAAAAACAATACCAGCCTGTACCATAGCCGTTTATCGTTTGCCCTAAACGCAAAAATACTCCACCCGCTGTATGTAATCAAACGTGTAATAAGCGAATACGAACAAAGGCCCAATGAAATATCCCTCTCGCAAGTAGAGGGTTTTACTAGGCAAATATTAGGCTGGAGAGAGTATGTACGTGCCATTTATTGGATTAACATGCCCGACTACGCAGTTAAAAATCAATTACAAGCCAAAAATAAACTGCCATCTTATTTTTGGAACAGCTCTACAAAAATGAATTGTCTAAGCCACTCACTCAAGCAAAGCCTTGAAACCGCTTATGCTCATCATATTCAGCGCCTAATGGTTATTGGTAACTTTTGTATGCTCACAGGAATAAACCCTGATGACGTAGATAACTGGTACCTAGGTGTTTATATAGATGCCATAGAATGGGTAGAAATGCCTAACACCCGAGGCATGAGTCAGTTTGCCGATGATGGAATAATTGCAACAAAGCCTTATGCTGCAAGCGGTAACTACATTAATAAAATGAGCGATTACTGCAAAAGCTGTCAGTACGATGTTAAACAAAAAGTAGGAGATAAAGCCTGCCCGCTAAATAGCTTGTATTGGCATTTCATGAATAGACACAGAGACAGGCTAGAGAAGAACCCACGTATTGGTATGGTATATAAAAACTGGGATAAACAAGATAAAACACTTCAAGAACAAACGCTGCAACAAGCAATCTACTACCTTAATAATTTAGAAGCGCTTTAAACAAAAAAACCGCCTCAAACGAGGCGGCTAAATAATCAGGGGAATATGTACTTTAGAAGATTATTTACCTTCTATTAGATTGCTATTACCAATTTCTATTTTACGTGGTTTAAGTGCTTCAGGAATTTCACGCTGTAACTCTATGCTCAATAAGCCGTTAGCTAAATCGGCACCAAGTACTTTTACATGGTCTCCAAGCTGAAATTTACGTTCAAAGTTACGCTCTGCTATACCTTGATGAATAAACTTACGTTCATTATTTTCATCTTTGTTAGCTTTAATACCTGCAACTTTTAACGTGTTGTTTTCTGACTCAATGGTCAATTCACTATCACTAAAACCAGCAACGGCCATAGTGATTCTGTATTTGTCTTTATCGAGTGCTTCTATATTGTAAGGAGGAAAACTCGGCTGCTTGTCTGTATTAGCCGCCGCATCCATAAGTGATGCTAAATGTTCGAAGCCGATAAATGAACGATAAAGTGGTGATAAGTCTACTGTACGCATAATAATATCCTCATATTTAAGCGATATTTTGCATGTGCTTTTCTATTGAACAAGCTCAAGCAAAGTTTAATTAATAATATAAATTTCAATTGTTTAAGTTTAATTTAGGACCCATCAGGCGTCCTACTTAACTATATATGGACGGTAAAATTGTTTTCAAGTAAATTTATTAAAAATAAATAAAAAAGGCACTGAAGAGTGCCTTTTTTGAAACCATGTAGAATAAATACTATTTAATAAATGTGCCCCGGATTGGATAGTCGTTTTCTCTTGAAAACTTAATCCCACCTAGCAGTTGCTCTAAATCAGGACGAACAAACGGACTGTTTGATATATCGACCATTTGAAGCTGATTTTTTTCATTAAGCACATAGATTCCTGGTTCAGCAAATGGATGGTCAGTTTCTGCATCACTGCGAGGCTCGCTAATATGTAGCCCTAAATCAGTCATTTGTTCGATTGTTAAACCATAGTAAATCGGGAAGTTAATATCTATCTTTTCAAGATGCTTATTGAGCTGTTCATGACTATCACCACTTACAGCAACGACTTCAACTCCTGCTTCTTTAAAATCCTTATGTACTTTAGCAAGCTCGTTGAGTTGCGCAGTACATTTAGGGCAGTGCTGGCCTCGATAAACAACAATCATTTTCCATGGGGAATCACTTATTCTGTCGACTAAATCTATCTTTTTCTCGTCAACATCACTCACTACTAGTGATGGCATAATATCCGCAGGTTTTAAACTAGTGTTACTCATTGCGATCTCCTTTTACTGTTCCAGATTAAAAATTAATTTGCTCTTACCCATAGAGCTTAGGGTAACTTTTATTAATTCAACCTGAAAAGTGTAATTAAAAATCAATTATGACTTTAAGACCACCCTTTTATTTTTCTATAAATGGTAGATGCACTTACCCCTAAATAAGCAGCAGCAAGAGGAATATTGTCTTCGCAGCTTTTAATTGCATCTTCAATCGCCCTTTTTTCAACTTGCCATAGAGGTTCTATGTCGTGAACAGACATAGGAGATAATTGAACACTCTGCTCGTTTATATTGTGAATTGACTTAGATGAGCTCGAGTGCTTTACAGCACCTAGACCAAATGAATTTGGTAACATGTCCCTTTCAATTACATCGCCATCATTAATAACGACTGTATTTTCAATTACATTTTGCAGTTCGCGTATATTTCCTGGCCAATCATAGTTACAAAAAAGCGCTTTAACTTCATCAGAAAAGCCAATGAAATGCTTAGCGTTACTATCGCTTTTCTGTTTTAAGATATACTCAGCCAACAGTAATATATCATTTCCGCGCTCTCTTAAAGGCGGTAGCTTTACGGGGATAACATTTAAACGATAATATAAATCTTCTCTAAAGCGCCCTTCCGCAACCTCTATTATTGGGTTTCTGTTTGTTGCACATACTAAGCGAACATCGCTGTGTAATACTTCACTACTGCCAACCTTATTAAATATGCCTGTCTGTAAAAAGCGTAATAACTTAGCTTGTAAGTTAAGCTCCATTTCACACAACTCATCTAAAAATAACGTTCCACCGTTAGCTACCTCAACAGCGCCTTTTCGATCGCTTAGCGCACCACTAAATGCCCCTTTAACATGACCAAAAAATTCTGATTCAAATAACTCTGCAGGTATCGCAGCACAATTTATAGCGATAAATGGTCCTTTATTTCGGGGACTCGCATCATGAAGGGTCTGCGCACAAACTTCTTTACCTGTTCCACTTTCACCTGTAATAAATACACATGCTTTGCTTCTCGCGGCGCTATCTAGCAACCTAAAGACAGTTTTCATTGAGAGAGATTCACCAACAAAATCTTGGTTTTTATCGCTGCTTTCAACCAAGGGTTGCACTTTGATTTGCTCTTTAGGGGTAAACGCACTTTCAACTGAACTAATAAGTCGTTGACTTGTGAAGGGTTTTTCTAAAAAATCAAAGCCACCTAAACGCATAGCTTCCACAGCAATATCAATAGAGCTATTAGAGGTGATCATGACTACATTGGCTGGATTTTTTTGTTTATTTACAAATTGTAAAACTTCTAGCCCACTTATATCAGGCAAGCATACATCTTGTACTATAACCGCAGGCATTTTTTCTTTAATACCAACCAAAGCAGAATAGCCATCAGCGAAATGCTTACATTCGAAACCTGCTTGCTCAAGCTGACTTGCGTACAAAGCACCACTTGCAATGCTATCCTCAACGATGTAAACGAGGCCTTTATTTATCGTATCTGACACGGCTTTCTCCTAGATAGCTATACTATTACTCATTATTTGATATGCATCCCGGGTTTTATCCAAGTTATGCTTAATAACAAGTGCTGCGTGCAAGTTTTCTTCTGTAGTTGGTGGTGGTGAATCGTGTAACTGTGTTGCCAATGCAGCCAGAGGAGCAGCTCCATATAAAGCAGCCGAGTTTTTTAAAACATGCATCACTTCTTTAATTTTTATAATATCTTCACGAGTAATTGCCGTATCTAATTGGTTCGCCATAGTAACTAATTCATCGATAAATAAGTTTATCAGTCGAGCTAAAACGTTTATTCCAACATCCTTTTCAAGTTGGGTTAATACATTTAGTTCGGTAATACTTTTATCGATAAACTGCTCTGATATAGGCATAGATAACCTTTGTGTAAGTTTAAGCTTCGTACACTAATAACATGTAGGGGTTGTAGTTTAAGAGTAATTTGTTTTTTGCATTTTGCAAATCAAAATGAATATAAACAGTTAAAGAGCCCAGGTATCAATACTTTTGGTTAATGTTTGTGGCTTATCGAGCAAATATCCTTGAGCGATATCACAACCAAGTTGCTCTAATATTTGTAATTGCTCATTCTCTTCAATTCCTTCTGCTACGGTTTGTAAACCCAATCGCTGAGCCATTGCAATTATTGCGCTGCATAGCGTAAAGTCTTCATTATTAGTTGAAATCCCACTAACAAAACTGCGATCAATTTTTAATCCGTCAATATTAAATTGACGAAGCAGACCTAAAGACGCGTACCCGGTGCCAAAATCATCTATCCACACTTTTACGCCTTCTTTATGGAAGTTTTCAAATGCTTTAGCTATTTTTTCAGGGCTATGGATTAGCGCTGTTTCCGTTAATTCTACTTTGATAGCCTGTGGTGGTATTTGATACTTCTCAAGCAAGTACATTACTTTTGAAAAAACATCCCCATCTAAAATTTGTACCGGTGAAATATTCAAAGAAACAGAAATGTCTGTCATACCAAAATGTCGCATATGTTTTAAATCGGATAAACACTGCTCAAAAATCCAGTCACCTAATTCTAAAATCATTCCCGATTGCTCTACATGAGGTATAAATTCATCAGGGCCTACAACTCCAAAACGCGGTGATTGGCATCTTACTAATGACTCAAAGCCGACCAGCTTTCCAGTCCCTAACGATACAAGCGGTTGATAAACCATTTTAAAATAATTATTTTGCATTGCATCAGTCATGATTCTTTCTAACTCATGCCATCTTGCGAGGTTAACTGGACTTTCTGATTCTAGGTATTTAAATGCATTCATGATCTGCTCCGATTTTCACCCTTAGTGACTTGTATAGTTAACAGCAAGTTACAGACCACTTTTCAAAAATAAAACACAAAGTAAAACACAATTAATTCAATTGGTTACATTTTTTGAGTTTAGTCTTAAAATTTTTTACTGTTATTTGCATTTTGCAATTCAGTTTGCAATGCAACTAAATTGATAGATGAGCGTTTATTTAAGCCTAACAAGTAAGAAGGTGGAAGTTGGTTATAATTGACTAAGAATTGGAGTTAATCATTGAAGGTATGCACAAGAGAAGATTCAATAAAATAGGCTAGGTTACATACAATCTAAATTTAAAAACATATAGCTAATTTTATAAGTAGGAACGAAAATTGAAAATGACAGTAAGAAATATAAAAAAACGCAGGCAACAATAAATTATTACCTGCGCAAAAGTCTCTAGTTTGAAAGAGTGTCGTTATTTTCGTTTTTGGATGCTGTTACATTTTGTGCGTAATTTATATTTTGCGAATCAAATGTATTACTCATAGACTGTGCATTTTCAACATCAGCTTGTGTAAAAGTAATAGGCTGTATATCCGCTAACGGCTCTAAAGAAGCGCTGCCACGTAAAACTGTTATACCGATAACTAAAGTAGCAACAAGCAAAATGGACAAAACCATAATTTCAGGTGTAAGTACCCAGTTGTTACCTTTAGGTTGTTGTTTAGCTTTTGTGTTTGTTTGCATATTGCACCCCTTAAAATTTAACTAATTCATCTCGGTTTGATATCTAACTTGTTGCGAAAGCCATGCCAACCAAACAATAATTTATAAAAAAATAAAATAACCAATAAAATTAATCCTTTAAAATAAATTAATAAGCCATACCGGGAACTTAAAAGCAGTTCGGAACATCTTATTTTTATTTTGAATTGCAATTTGCGAATCAAATTGAAAAACCTAAAAAGAAACCATTAAATACTAATAAAAAATTACAAACTACGCTCAAAATACTAGTTTAACTTCTCTATTTATCAAGTTTTATACTACAAAACCTACTTTTTATATTAAGGTCTGTTGATCTTTGCAAATTAAAAGTTGTTCAAACTAGAGGCGGTTTAATCGCGACGTGTGGTTTGTAACCTAGTGGGCTCGATAACTACTCCTGCGTTATTCTACTGGCTTACATCCATGTAATAATAAGTAAAACCGAGCAAAGCTTCCGCATCCTGCTCACGCCCCTTATCTACATCCATGTAAGCAACAAGGAGTAAGTAGCCCCTAGGAAGAACCCTTTGGGTAGCGCCTGTTTGGCATTAATACTACGTTATCGCACATTTAAAGGGAGTACTGCATAGGCTCTGCCTTGCCTAAATACCAAACAGACTACTGCAAATTTAACCCTAAAAGTTCAACAGACCCTAGCTTTCGATTGCTCAACCCAGCTTTTCCCACACTTGCGCTAAACGAGTTAGCTTTAAATCTTTAGGTTCAACAACGTGCTCTGGTGCATATGTATCAAGTAATAGATAAAGCGTTTCACTTACTATTGGTTTAGCTAAATAATCATCCATCCCCGCTTCTATAAATCGCTCTTTATCACCATGAATCGCATTAGCTGTGAGTGCTATTATAGGAGTTTCTATACCTAATTCCCTGATTGCTTTAGTTGCTGAAATCCCATCAAGTATTGGCATTTGTATGTCCATAAAAATAATATCAATTTTATCGTTTTTCGCCTTAGTTATTGCCTCTTGCCCATCGCTAGCAATATGTACCCGGCAACCTTTTTGTTCTAAAAACTCCCTTATTACTATTTGATTATTAGTATTATCTTCAGCAACCAGTACATTGACCCCATTCAACTGAGTTAACCCTGGAGGGCTTTCTAATGCATCTTTTTGTTCGCGATTAGTAAATATAATATCTAAATGAAATAACTGCTCTTCCAATAAACTAATTGCTCGCGGTACATGGGAAACTTTAAATGGGCCATTTAGCCTAAGCTCTCTGTCGTTAATATTTTGCGGTAATAAGCTTTCACCTTGTAAATCTATGAGGAGTAAACACGGTGAATTAAGTGAGTTATATGTGTTTATACGCTCACGTGTTTGGGTTAATATTTGTGGGTTAGTTAATACTATTGCATCTGGAAAGTTATTGTATTCGGGTCTTTTTGGACATATTTCATAGTGTTCAAAAGCAATAGAATACCGTGTGAGCGTGTGCTCCAGCGCTATTTTTAGGACTTGGTTACTACCTATAATCCATACTTTTGGTTTTTTACTTCGTGCTGCAAACCCTTCTCTTAATATTGAATCGGTTGTGTCTATTTGTAATGGATAATTGACGATAAACTCACTCCCTTTATTGAGCTCAGAACTAACTGAAATATCTCCTCCTACCACATCACAGATTTGCTTACATATCGCAAGCCCCAAGCCACTGCCGCCATGTTTTCGAGTAATTGAATTATCGGATTGAATAAAAGGCATAAACATACTTTCAATTTTATTTTTTGCAATCCCCATTCCGGTGTCTTTCACAGATAAATGAAGATTTAAATTATTACCTTTGATGTGAGTGCACCTAACAGTGACCGTTATTACGCCATGCTGAGTAAACTTAATCGCATTGGCTAATAAATTTATAACTATTTGCCTTACACGTGCATGATCACCAATTACTTGAGCGGGGACATCAGGATAAAAATCAAAAATAACCTCAAGCCTTTTTTGCAAAGCGCTTTGGGTAATGATATCGATCGCTTCTTCGATACACGTATCAATACTAAATGGCTGATTATCGAGTGTTATGGCTTGTGCTTCAAAACGCGAATACGTTAATACATCGTCCAATACACTCAGTAGTGCATCAGAGCTTGTTTTAATCATTTGTGTATAACGCATTTGCTCAGAAGTTAAACCGGTATGATGCAAAATATCTGCAGAGCCAATCACAGCATTTAATGGGGTGCGAATTTCATGACTAATATTTGCCATAAATCGGCTTTTTGACTCAGCTAATGTTTCTGCCTGATGTTTAGCTTCAAGTAATATTTGCTCGCTTTCTATACGTTCCTGTATATCAACAAGTGTTGCAGCAATAGATGATAAATCACTTTCATAGCCACCCACAATTGGAGTGAGAGTAATTTCAACCCAATTATTTATACCTTGTGCGTTAATTAAACGTATATCAAAGCGACGTATATCACGCTTACCTTGGTTATAATCAAGCAAAGTACTACTAATTTTTTCTACATCTTCTTTTGCTATAAACTTAATTATAGGCAAGCCAAGGCTCTCATTTACATTGCTTTGCAGGACCCGTTGCCATGCTTGATTTATAAATAGTAAATTGCCAAATGTATCAAGGCGTAAAACAATATCAGGAATATTATCTACGACAGAGTGGTAGTTATATTCTATCTCTGCCATTGCTTGTTCAGCTTTAACTCGTTGCGTAATATTCGTTTCTATAGCGATAAAATGCTTTACTTGGCCTTCATCATCTCGCACCGGGTTTGCATCAATAGCAACCCAATAAACGTTACCATTTTTATCGTAATTTATAGTTTCAACTTGAAAAGGAAGCCCATTTCTTACAGCGTGAGACATAACCTTACGGCTTTTTTCACATGTCTTTGGCCCTTGTAGCAATTGGCCTGGGCTAGTGCCTACAACCTCATCACAGGTGAAACCTGTAAGTACTTCAAAACTTTTGTTAACCCACTCAATTACACCAAATTTATCTGTAATAATTACTAAGTTATTTGTATGGCTCGCTACGAGCGATAAACGTTTTACATATTTTTGTTGTTGGGTTAGCAAAAATTGAGAATCTTTATGGCGTTGTATGTCATAGAACGAGCCTATAAAACCGCTTTTCTCATCATAAACCAATCTCAGCTCAAACCAGTTCATGAGTCCAAGACTATTTTTTATTTGTATTTCTACACTGGGAGCCTGCTTGCCTTCAAGCAGACAGCAACTGTATGCGACAAAATGCATAATATCTTCACAATTCATTAGTTTAGTAATGTTAGAGCCAATTAATGAATCGTTTGAATAACCTAGTTTCTTCTCCCAAGCTTCATTAATATAAGTGAAATTTAAATGCTTATCGCACTCAAAAATACACTCATCTAAAATAGCTAATAACTTTGCCTGACGTCGATTACTATTGGAGAGTTTTTCAACCAGCGCATACTGGATTTGCACTTGTAGTTCATCATTTTTATCCATGCCCTCTCCAATGCTTTATAAAAGTATCACTCTCACAAACACTTGCATAAAGGGGGAAAACCTCTTCACAGTAAAATGTTTGTTCAAAAGGAGTGCGGCTCGATGTGCAGTCGCTTAAAATGGCAACATTAAAACCCAGCTCAACAGCGGTGCGTGCAGTTGAATCAATACAGATAGAAGTCACAGTACCCGCTAAGATTATATTGGTTACGCCATGTTTTTTTAATTTGCTGGCCAAAGCAGTATGTGTAAAAGCATTTAAACCTCTTTTTCCAGGTACAACTTCTATAATATTATTAAAGGGGTCTAGCTGCTCTATTGTTTGAGCGCCATAGGAGCCAGCTTTAAATGCACCTACATCGGCAATTACTTTTAATATACTAATCGGGTTTTTTAGCTCACTGTAATTTTGCGTAAAATGAATAGGTGTATTAACAACTAAAGCAAAATGCTTTGCACAAGAAGTTAATAAAGAGACTGTATTTTCTACAACACCAGTAATTCTTGATGATTCCTCAACCACGTCATATAAAATACCTTTTGGGGAAAAATAGTCATTTTGAAATCCAATTAAAACAAGTGCTGTTGTAGATAAATCATCCATAGCCCTCTCCTTATTAATCAATTTAAGATGCTATCTGCCAAGGTTTAATAAACTTCTCAAGTACTGCTTTTGTCACTGGTTTTTGTAAATAGTGAGTTATTCCTTTTTCAAATAACCCAGCTATTTCATCATCCCCTGTTAGCCCTGTTAAAATAACTTTAGGTGTGTTGTTGTTAGGAGTATTTTCCCTAACTAATTGCTGCGCAACATCACTACCAAACATTCCTGGCATGCGCTCATCTAAAAGCAGTAAGTCAAATGATTCATTCTGGGCGAGGGTCAAAGCGCTAGCACCATTTTCTGCACATGTTACTAAACAGCCCAGCATTTCAAGCATTACCTTTGTAGCAATTTGGCTCGGTAAGCTGTCATCCGCAACCAATACCGACAAACGTGTTTGCGTGTGAAATGTTGTTAAAATAGTAATTAAATCAGTATCAAAAAATGGCCAACCCAATATTTTTTTAGATAATTTATGAGCTTGACTTAACTCATTAATGTCGTTAATTGTGCACAACTTTATGTGTGTATTTAAACTGTCACTATTCAACCTATCTATTAACGCGTTACCACTAAGGTGGCGTAAATCTTCTAGCTGTACCGACTCTCTAAAGTTACTATTAAATAATTTAAAATTTAAACCAAAACGGTTATGAGTATTGGCCGACATTTTTAAGCAGCTTTTAAGTAACGCCTCACAATCAGTTAAAACGTCTACATTCTGGGTAATATCAAGCGCTAAACTAACTGATTCTTTTGTAGCTAAAAGTCCGTGGAAATCGAATATATTTACTTGTTCAGAATCATCAATTTGGTAATGAAAACTAATCCCTTGGATATTTGCTTCAAGCGTAAGTAAAAAGCTCTCTTTTGTAGAAGCCAGCGCCGGTATAAGAAACTCTTCGCATTGCGCAATCATATGCTCAATCGGAATTTGCAAACAGACGTAGTTACATTGCAGCTTATTGATTAAGGTAATAGAGAAATTTCGATTTTGGGTTTCACAATATTTACCTATTATCCCTTGGATAATTTCTAAAACGTGACTATTAATATTCATAAAGTACTCTTGTTAACCCAATGTATGGCTCTATATCATCAAGTTGTGTGCCACAAATTAATTCTTGTAAACACACTTGCATTCATAGACTTAAGTATTAGACAGGCGCGCTTTAGTTCCTCATTCGCATTTTGCAAATCATATTGCTATGCATAATATGATTTATGATTTTATTAGAATGGTGCAATCGATTTTTTTCGCTTTAAATAATTTTTTAATCATTTAAACTGATATTAATCAAATTGAGGAGAAAACTATGCTAACTGTAATTTTTGGCCGTGAAGGCTGTCCATTTTGTGTTCGTGCGAAAGATGTGGCTGAGCAACTATCAAATGAACGTGATGACTTTAAATTTCGTTACATCGATATAATTAAGGAAGGTATAAGTAAAGCCGATCTTGAAAAGTCAGCGGGTAAGCCTTGCCCAACAGTTCCACAAATTTTTGTAGATCAAACACACGTTGGTGGGTTTACCGAATTTGAAGCTTACGCAAAAGAAAACCTAGGCTTGTATAAGTAAGCTTTGTATCAAATTTGTTAACCAGTTTAATAAAGCTCAAATTAGACTGGTTAAATTTCGACCAACATCAAACACATACAAATTAGTTTCAATTTATACAAGCATTTGCCTCGCGAATCCTATATAATGCGCGCCTCTTTAAATTCGTTGAGGCGTATTAATGTCAGAACCAGTCACGTTTGAATCTCTAAATCTTTCTCCTGCAATTTTGAAGGCAGTTGAAGAGTTGGGTTACAAGACACCATCTGAAATCCAAGCTCAATGTATACCGTTATTGCTAGAAAGAAAGGACGTACTGGGACTAGCTCAAACGGGTACAGGTAAAACCGCAGCATTTGCACTGCCATTACTAAATAATATTGACCCGTCTGTGAAACAGCCACAGATCCTTGTACTCACACCAACACGTGAGCTTGCGATCCAAGTTGCTGAGGCATTCGAACAATATGCTAAACATGTTCGTGGTATTGAAGTATTGGCACTATATGGTGGCCAAAGCTACAGTATCCAATTAAGCGCACTTCGTCGTGGCGCTCAGGTTATTGTTGCAACTCCAGGTCGTTTAATCGATCACATTAACCGTGGCACTATCAAGTTTGATGCTCTACAAGCACTTGTACTTGATGAAGCCGATGAAATGTTACGTATGGGCTTTATCGATGATGTAGAAAGCATCATGGAAAAAACACCGCGCGAAAAGCAAACATGTCTTTTCTCTGCGACTATGCCTAAGCAAATTCAAAACATCAGTAGCAAATATATGAACAATCCTGAACAGGTTCATATTTCTGCGCGTAACTCTACAGTATCATCTGTTGAGCAAGTGTTTTGGAATGCAAGCGTACATAAAAATAAAGCGATTGTTCGCTTCTTAGAAGCTGAACAGTATGAAGGTGCTATTGTTTTCGTACGTACGCGTAACGATACAGTACAACTTGCTGAGTTATTAGAGCGCGAAGGTTTCTCTGCAGCTCCACTTAATGGTGACATGAACCAGCAAGCACGTGAACGCACTGTAGAACGCTTAAAAAGCGGCATGCTAAATGTTGTTATCGCAACAGACGTTGCTGCTCGTGGTCTAGATGTTGACCGCTTAAGCTTAGTTATCAACTACGATATCCCACAAGATTCTGAAGCCTACGTTCACCGTATTGGCCGTACAGGTCGTGCTGGTCGTACTGGTAAAGCAATTTTATTCGTAAAACATAACGAACGTTATTTACTTAAAAATATCATTCGTCATACGAAGTCTGAAATTGCACAAGTTGAATTACCAACTGCAAAAATCGTTGAAGAAAAACGTATCGAAGCGTTACAAGCAAAATTAACTATTGCGCTTGAAAACAAAGACATCACGTTCTTCAATGAAGTAGCTACTAACATGGCTGAAAAGCTTGAACTTCCTCTTGAAAGCTTAGCGGGTGCGTTACTGTGTTTAGCACAGCAACAGTCTCCAATTAAAGTTGAAGAAGTTAAGATTCAACCTCGTGAACGTAACGAGCGTAACGACCGTAACCCACGTAATGACCGCAACGATCGTGGACGTCGTAACGAGCGTGGCGGCGAACGTGGTGGTGAGCGCGCTGAGCGTAAACCTCGCGAACGTAACAGCCGTGATGCAGGTCCTATGGATACTTACCGTATCGAAGTAGGTCGTGAACATGGTGTTCAGGTTAAAAATATTGTTGGCGCTATCGCTAACGAAGCTGACATCTCAAGCAAGTTTATTGGTGATATTCGTTTACACGACAATCACAGTACGGTTCAATTACCGCAAAACATGCCTAAAGATGTACTTGATCATTTCCAAAAAGTGTTTATTTGTAAACGTCCTATGGGCTTAACAATTACACAAGATCAAGGTCCTGCTGAACCACGCGGCGAGCGCTCTGAGCGCCCAGCTGGTGACAAAAAACGCAGCTTTAACAAAGATGACAGCGCGCGCGGTGATAAGCGTACCGGTCCTCGTAAAGAACGTCGCCCAGTGAGCTTCACAGCTAAATAAGCAACGACTCTTTAATAAAAAAACCTTGCCACGAAAGTGACAAGGTTTTTTTGTTTTTAAGCTGTTGCTACAATGAAAAAAGATAAACTTTCGCGTCAATTCAATAGCAGCTAGGGATAGTTTTTTTAGCCTGAGTTCGGGTTACTTAATGCCTATAAATACATTTCTCTGATTTTAAAATAACAAAAATTCTGTAAACTAGACAAAAGCTATAATTCACGGACGAATTAAAAATTGAAAAAGATTTACGACAACTTGCTCTTTGTAGCAATAGTACTCCCGATTTTATTATGCATCACTATACCTATTTTAATGGACTTTACAGATCCACCATTCATCTCAAATGAACTATACGACGTTGTTTTCTTTATAACCCTCCCTATTATCTGTTGTGCACTATTTATCTATTTAAATATACTTATATTCAATAAATATAAACGCTGCAGTAAATATAGAGAATCACTCAAATACAATTTCTCAGATACTAAAATGAAATTAGCATCCATTTTCATGTACCCATTACCCCCTTTATTAATCTATGGAATACTTTATATTTTTATCTCTGATCCTATTAAATTATGGGCTTACTACACGCAGGGCGACTATTGGTATAAAGAATACATCCTGACCGATGTACAAGAGTGTGGCACTGAGTATGAAGATAGCTGTACTCGTTTATACTTCAAAGACCCTAAAACGAATAAAATTCATGATTTTAGGTGGTATGACGATAAGTCTACAATAATGAACAACAAAAATGATTATGTGTACATTGTTGGAGAGGCCAGCTTATTTGGCTATATAGTGAGAGATTTAGAGAGGTAACTTAGACTTACTTTTACATTACAGGACTTTTATTTAAAAACCTCACTCAAGTGAGTGAGGTTCATAAAGGTTTAGGTTAAGGTAATGCTGGATAAATGTAGCTTGCATCTAAACCTAAAGGAATACCAAGTGCCCAATAACCTAATAAAAAGATACTCCAGCCAATCATAAAGGCGATTGAGTACGGTAGCATAATAGCAATTAAAGTACCTATACCTGTGCCTTTGACATACTTTTGACAGTACACCACCACTAATGGAAAATAAGGCATTAACGGTGTAATAATATTAGAACTTGAGTCACCTACACGATAAGCGGCTTGAGTTAAGTCTGGCGAAATGCCAAGTTGCATTAACATCGGTACAAAAATAGGGCCAAGTAACGCCCATTTTGCTGAACTTGAACCTACAAACAAGTTAACAAAGCCTGTTAAAAAGATAATGCCCACAACCGTTACTGCACTTGGCAATTCCATTGCCTTTAATAACTGCGCACCTTCGATTGCGAGTAATGCACCTAAATTTGATTTACTAAATGCAGCAATAAATAGCGAACAGAAAAACGCCATGACGATATAATATGCCATGCCACTCATCGCTTTACTCATAGCATCAATCATGTCTTTTGAAGTTTTAAAGGTACCTACCGTAAAACCATATACAGTGCCTGGAATCCAAAAAAGTAAAAATATTAGTGGGACAATTGATTGCATTAAAGGAGAGCTGAAATTAGTAAGGGATCCGTCACTACTGCGCATTGCAGAATCGTCTGGAGCAGATACAAATGCTAATAACGCAAGTCCTGCAATCATTACTGTACTGGCTATATAAAAAGCACGTTTTTCATCACTACGTGCATCTTCAAATACAGGTAAATCCTCTTTAGCGCCATCAACCGCGGTTTTTTGCAAACGTGGTTCAATAATTTTATCGGTAATGTACCAGCCTAATGCCACAATAAATAAGCTAGATGCTGAAGCAAATGCCCAGTTATTTAACGGGTTAATTGTCATTGCAGGATTAATTATTTGCGCCGCACTTTGGGTAAAACTTTGTAGCAATGGGTCGATACCCGATGGAATAAAGTTAGCCCCAAAACCACCACTGACTCCTGCAAATGCAGCTGCAATACCCGCAAGCGGATGGCGTCCTGCGGCGTAAAAAATCACACCGGCAAGTGGAATAACTAATACATAACCTGCGTCAGTAGCGGTATGGCTCACAATGGCCACTAAAATGATTGAAGGCGTTAATAGCTTTTTAGGAGTGACTTTAAGCATTAACTTAAGGCCGGTATTAATAAAGCCCGAATGCTCTGCAACGCCCACACCTAACATAGCCACTAAAACGACACCTAAGGGAGCGAAGCCAGTAAAGGTTTTTACCATAGAGGATAAAAAGGTAGCGAGCGAATCACTTGCCAGCATATTATTAATGATAATCGCTTCACCGGTACGTGGGTCTATTGCATCAAAACTCACGCCTGAAAACCACCACGACAAAAACCAAATTAATAACATTGCAAATAGAAATATTACGGCTGGATCAGGAAGCTTATTTCCTACTCGCTCAACAAAATTTAAAAAACGCGCTACAACCCCTGAAGGTAAAGCGTCTTGATTATTATTCATTCTTATTGTTCCTAAAATTTATTTTAGTAACAATATCGCATAAAAACAAAACAGTAAATTAACATAAAAATCTACTTTAAAGTTTCGGGCACAAAAAAACACGATAGTGATAAACAAATCGTGTTTTTATATTGTGCTAAAAAAGGTGTTAAGCGAGTGCTTTAACTTCTTCCCATAGGCGAGCAACTAATGTTTTATCTTCTTCATTAAGCTCACCGTTGCGATATGCTTTAACTAAGCTTTGCTCTACAGTTTCGTTTAGCTCATCTATACTGATTGTCAGCTTTTCTACTTCGGCATAACCAACTGCAAGATCAAAATGACCTCGTAAATAGCCGCCTGCAAATAACTCATCGTCAGTTGCTTTTATTACTAAATCATCGAAGTACTGCTGGGCTGCATCGATATAGTTCACTAAACTCATTTATTAATCTCCTGGTTTTGCAAAGCACCTGTATTTTCAATGTTGTGGTGCCCTACTGCATACATAATATGGTCGTTAAATCCGGTGGTTACTTTAATATAACCGGTTAATTCATCATCTAATTCGCCATCGCCTGTATCACAAATAAGGGGACGACCATTAAGCGCTTGTAGTTTAGTTTTTGTTGCTACTACAATAATATTTTCTTTGCCAATTGCACGTATAAGCGCAGGGCTCAATTGCTGGTTACCACGGCCAAATATATGCCCTTGCCCGCCAATGAGCGTAATAACTAACTTAGTACTTTGCTCATGAGTAAGCTCAAATAGTTGCTTAGCCGTTAAATCTTGAGCAACTAAGGTTTGATCTTTTATTAAGTCAACACCAAGTAACGTATTCTCAAGCCCCATTTCTTCCATTATGGCTTCAACAGTTGAGCCGCTACCCATTATATAAAATGTGTCTTCATCCATTTGCGACACAACATGCGCTGCAATGTCGGCAAGTACGAGTTCGTCGGTTTCTTTACCGCCATTTTTAACCGCTTGCATATAACGTACTTCGCTAGGTGTTTGCATTTCGCCGTAGCGTTTGGCCTTTACTGTGCCTTGTCTGAAAGCATCTTCATCTATATCCATTACATCTGCATCGGCTAAGGTAACTAACTCACCCTTAACCAGCATTTCAACTACGCGCCCTGCAGCCTTTGGCGTAATAGCGTAAACACCAGAATGAATTTTACAACCTGCGGGAATACCAAGTACGGGAATAGTATCCTCGATTGCATGGCAAATATTACGCGCTGTACCGTCGCCTCCAGCAAATAAAACTAAATCAACACCAAAGTCTTTAAGTACTTTTGCTGCTTGTTCTGTGTCATCTGGGGTTGTTATTACTGCAGAGTTGTATACAACCTCTACCTTAAAGCCCAAAGCTTTTGCTGTTTGCTCACCCATGTCACCGTTAACGGTGTAAATGGTTAAACATTCTTTATAAGGCAATAGCACTTCAAGTGCTGCTTTTGTGCGGCTATTTGCTTTGGGTTCTGCACCTAATTCGATTGCTTTCGCGGCTGTGTGCGCGCCATCACTACCTTTTAAGGCAACTGTTCCGCCTAAACCCGCTACTGGGTTTACAATTAAACCTAATTTAAACGCCATTACAAAGCTCCTTTGGATGTTGCCAATTAAATTGCTGCGCTGTTAATGGCCACGGTGTATTGTAAAAATCACAGAGTGCTCTTAAAAGTGACTCTGTACGGGAGTTAAAACCATTTTCGATTAGCGATAATACCCGTGCATGTACTCGCTGCTGAAAATCAAACCGACACGTTTGCTCACCGTTTAAATTATCCACCGACACATTAAAATTAAACCCTGCTGCGGTGCTTAATAACCACTCAATAGCTTGGGGCTTTACTTCTACGTTTTCAAACTCAGCTTGTTTTTGTTTGTCGCGCCCATCAGGACAATACCAATAGCCGTAATCTTCTAATAACCGACGTGCATCCCCGGCCACCAGCCAGTGTGCTATTTCATGTAATGCACTGGCATAAAAACCATGCGCAAATACAACTTGGTGATATGGCACCTGCTCTGTTGCTGGTAAATACACAGGCTCACAATCGCCTTTTATCAGTCGTGTATTGTGACTTTGATAAAAAGTGCGCTCAAAAATTGAAATTAGATCAGCTATTTGATGCATAAAAATTGATTAATTCGTCTCGGTTACAGCGCCATATTAGCGCACTAAAAACGAGACGAATTGTACGGGCTTTTACAACTAAAGTAAAAATAAGGCGGGATAGTAAAATATAAGCGGATTAATCTTTCACTTTATTGATATTTTTAATAATACCTAAACAGTAAAGCGTATTGGCAAGTTCTTTACGCTGTGTTTTTTCACTTGAGGTTTTATTGGCTAAGCTAGTTAACATATCGTACCGTTTACGTAGAGTTAGTATATATCTGGCATGCTTACGGCATTCAAAACAACGTGTACAGTGTGAATCGACCCAAAAATCAAGTACCTCAAACCAATATTGCTGCTCTTGAGCAAAAAAAATAAATGCCTTAGAGCAAGTCTCGCACTGCACCTCAATATCAACATAGAGTATTCGGGGGTCAATGGCATAGTTTTGCTTTTTTATATCTGCCAATATTACCGTATTAGGGAAGTATTTAAGCCTCGAGTAACGCCAGTGCGCATTCTCTATCGCCTCTATTGTCACTGAGGTAATGGTAGTTATCGGTTTATTGCCATACCTTGGGTGATTTAGATACATGAGCTGCCTAGTTTAAACTTATGATTTTAAGGCATAGAACATGCCATATGAAAAACAATAATTATACAGGCGTTCCTGCTTCATCACACTCTACAATATCGGTTTCGGTTAATGCCTGAATGATCCATACTTGCAATACGGGGCAACGCATAACAAAGTCACAATATTGCTGCGCCTCTGGCGATAACGTAATTTGATAGGTTTTTAAGCGCAGTACAACAGGCACATACATGGCATCAGCAATACTAAAGTCACCAAAAAACCACTCATTTGGAAACACATTTTGTTGCTGTGCAAATATCTCGTCTATACGGGCTATGTCTTTTAGTGCTTCGCTCGATAGTTCTACTTTACGGGTTGCTCTTATATTCATTGGCATTTCACTGCGCAGTGACATAAAGCCCGAATGCATTTCAGCACTTAGCGCACGCGCTTTAGCTCTTTGGGTAATATATTTTGGCCATGCAGCGCCTGATAAGTAAGCATCGTTAATATATTCACAAATTGCTAGCGAATCCCATACCTGTAAATCGCCATCAATTAACGCTGGGACTTTTTGCAAAGCAAAGGTCTTTTTTAGTTCATTGTAAAAGTCAGGGGTGTCGAGTACTAGCTGGTTTTCACTAAACTCAACATCAAATTTACTCATTAAATACCATGCGCGTAATGACCAGCTAGAGTAGTTTTTATTACCGATAAATAATTGCATATTGTAGATACCAAAGTGAATAGACGCTCCTACCTTACTAGGTGATTAAACAAGCAACAACATTTTGTTTAAAGTCTCTTTGCTAACTGTTACTTAAAGCTATAAATTACTCACTTAACTGCTTGTTTAAATGTTTTTTTAATAGTCGAGTATTACGCGTATTGGCTTTAAAAAATGCATCAAATATATCGCCAAAAAATGGCACTAATCCGCCCACAAAGTCAATGAGCATATTGATAATCATCTTAGTCTTTATACGTTTACTCACCCCTAAACGCTGCGCTTCTATAAGCACATAACTTGATAAAATTAGCCCTGCGGCATCACCTATAACGGGAATTAAACCAATTACAGCCTCCAAACCTATATTAAATTTAGTAAAAGGTATGCCAATGCTGCTATCAGTTAACTTACTGAATCGCTCTAAGCGGGCTATTGCAGCTTGGGCTTTTATTTGTGAGTGTTCATTAATATTATCGTTCATGATTACTACCCTCCTTCTTGCAGTATATAGGGCTTACTTGAACAACTCCTGAAAGGCTTCAAACTAAATTACAGACATAAAAAAACGCGGTAGTCCGCGTTTTTTTATAATTATAAATCTTTACACAGAGCCGTTAATTGGCCCGTGTTCGTGATTTACATGTGGATTTTGTCCGCGTTGACGCAGTAAATGGTCCATTAATGTTATAGCCATCATTGCCTCAGCAATCGGGATTGCACGAATGCCCACACACGGATCGTGACGACCTTTGGTGATCATCTCAACCGCTTCGTTGCTTGTATTAATACTTTTACCCGGAATAGTAATGCTCGACGTTGGTTTTAGCGCGATAGAAGCAATAATATCTTGCCCTGTCGAAATACCCGCAAGTACGCCACCCGCATGGTTTGATGTAAAACCTTCAGGGGTTAACTCGTCACGATGCTCAGAGCCTTTTTGCTCAACTACATCAAAGCCATCACCAATTTCCACGCCTTTAACAGCATTAATACTCATTAATGAGTGTGCAAGTTCGGCGTCAAGGCGGTCAAATACTGGCTCACCAAGACCTACAGGTACGTTGCTTGCCACTACTTTTACTTTAGCGCCAACTGAGTCACCTTGCTTTTTAAGGTCACGCATATATTCGTCAAGCGCTTCAAGCTTACTTGCATCAGGAAAGAAAAATAAGTTATTTTCAACTTCATCCCAATCAAACGTTTCCGCCTTAATAGGACCTAGCTGGCTTAAACAAGCTTTAACTTCAATACCATGAAATTGCTTTAAGTATTTTTTAGCGATAGCGCCTGCCGCTACGCGTATCGCGGTTTCACGTGCAGACGAACGACCGCCACCACGATAGTCGCGCAAGCCGTACTTATGCCAATACGTGTAATCGCCATGACCTGGGCGAAATACATCTTTAATTTTGCCGTAATCTTGCGAGCGTTGATCGGTGTTTTCAATTAATAAACCAATGCTAGTACCTGTGGTTTTACCTTCAAAAACGCCTGCTAATATTTTTATTTGATCGCTTTCGCGGCGCTGCGTTGTATAACGGCTTTGGCCTGGTTTTCGGCGATCTAAATCAATTTGTAAGTCGGCCTCTGTGATTTCAAGACCTGCGGGAGTACCATCAACAACGCCGCCTAATGCAACGCCGTGGCTCTCACCAAAGGTGGACACTTTAAATAACTGTCCAATGCTATTACCTGCCATTAACTTTCCTCATTCCTAATGACTACCGATAGCCAAGCACAAGGCTTGGCTATTCATTTTTTTACTTATTTTGAAAAATACTCATCTAGCTGCTTTTTGCTAATTACAAATACACCTAAGCCGCCTTGTTCAAATTCAATCCATTCAAACGGTGCGCCCGGATACAGTGCATCCATATGTACCATAGAGTTGCCAACTTCTACAAATAACAAACCGTTATCAGTTAGATGCTCACTCGCTTCACTTAAGATAGTACGCGTTACGTCTAAACCATCGTGGCCTGATGCAAGTCCAAGCTCTGGCTCATGATGAAATTCACGTGGCAAGTCAGCCATATCTTCTGCATCAACATACGGTGGGTTTGCTACTATTAGGTCGTATTTTTGACCTGGTACACCGCTAAATACATCAGACTGAATGGGTAACACACGGTCAGTTAACATGTAATCGTTAATGTTAATATCTGTCACTTCAAGTGCTTCATACGATATATCTACCGCATCAACTTGTGCTTCCTCAAAAGCTTGCGCAAGTGCAATTGCGATACAACCCGACCCCGTACATAAATCTAATATGCGGTTAACCGATTGTGGCTCTTCAAGCCAAGGTGTAAAGCGATTGCTGATAAGCTCAGCAAACGGTGAGCGAGGTATAAGTACACGTTCATCCACATAAAATGGCATACCCGCAAACCATGCAATGTTTGTTAAGTAAGGTACTGGTGTGCAGTCGTTAATACGTTCTGCAATAAGACCCGCAAGTCGGTTTTTTTCTGTGCTTGTTAAACGCGCGTGCATTAATTCTTTTGGCGCATCAACAGGCAAGCTAAGCGCAGGCAGTAATAAGCTTACAGCTTCATCCCATGCGTTATCTGTACCGTGTCCAAAAAATATACTACTACTTGCAAATTGGCTTGTAGTCCAACGTAACCAGTCATGTAAAGTTGACAGTTCTGCAACGGCTTCTTCGAGTGTTGCTTCTTCTATTTGTAAATCGCTCATATATTTTTACCTGTATTAGCTTACTGACTGTTTTGAGTCTTTAAGACGATTGCATTGCCTATCTGCGCTGGGCAAATTACAATTGCCCCTCATTTAAGTATTGTACCGCCTTTTGCGCTGCGTTTTTACGTTTTTTTGTTTAGGTAATAGTTATGAAAAAAGACACTCCATCACATTCGTCCCTAAGCAATGACGACATAAGCTTATTTCGTCAAACGATCACAGGCGCCAAGGTATTTAAACAAGATACTCATCGTTTTGATACAAAACCTAAGGTGTCACAAGCTAAGCAATTTGCCCAGCAAAAAAAGCAGGCTCAGTCTGAATTTTTTTTCTCAGACGTTTATATTCCCGATATAGATACACATGGCACCGTAAAATATGTAAAACCAGGCCAAGACAGCTTTTTAGCTAAACAGCTTCGCCGTGGTGACTTTGCACCCGATTTGACGCTAGATTTACATGGTTTAAATAAAGAACTTGCTAAAGATGAACTCGCTGGACTCATTCACGAATGTAAAAAGCAGCATTACTATTGTGCATGTGTGGTGCACGGTATTGGCGGCGGCGTACTAAAGCACAAAGTGCCTCAATACTTAGTACAGCACCCAGACGTAATAGCAATGCATCAAGCTCCTCTCGAATATGGTGGTAGAGGTGCAGTACTTATACTAATTAACTTACCGCAAAGTGATGAATTTAGACGCTAACTTTAGATATTACTAGGGTCTGTTGAACTTTGCGGATTAAAATTTGTTCAAACTAGGGGCTATTTAATCGCGGCGCGAGGTTTGTAACCTAGTGGGCTAAGTAAAAACCGAGCAACAAAGAGTAAATAGCCCCTAGGAAGAACCCTTTGGGCAGCGCCTGTTTGGCATTAATGCTACGTTATCGCCCATTTATGGGGAATAACCACACTACATAGGCGCTGCCTTGCCTAAATACCAAACAGACTGCTGCAAATTTAACCTTGAAAGATCAACAGACCCTAGGATGTAACTACGTGCATATTTTTTCAATTATTTTTCCGCTCATTTTCATTGTTGGGCTAGGTTATAGCTGTTGCCGATTAAAATTTTTCGAAAAGCAGCATATTGCAGGCCTGAGTAAGTTTACTTTTTATATTAGTTTGCCTGCTTTTTTATTATTAAATATGTCGCAAATTAACTTACAGCAAAGCATTAGCCTTTTTGCATTTTTGAGCTTTTACATACCTGTTCTGAGTGTATTTGGGGTCGGTATTTTAATTGACCGCTTTTATTTAAGTAAAAAGCATTTAAAAAATTACCAACAACACGGTGTATTTGGACTTGCTTCTAGCTATTCAAATATGGTGTTAGTGGGTATTCCTATTGTTATTGCATCGCTTGGCAAAGAGATGATAGCCATTGCGTTTATGATTATTACTTTTCATAGCACATTGTTATTTGCACTTACTTTTTTAATAGGGGCTAAAGGTAGTAGCGATAAATTTTCGTGGTCGCACTTTGGGAAAAGTATGGTGTTGAACCCAATAGTACTGAGTATCGGGTGCGGGCTTATATTAAACATATTAGGAGTAACACTGTTCACCGACTTGGCAAATAGTTTAGAGCTATTAGCTAAACCAGCAATTGCCTGTGCGTTATTTGTACTTGGTGCAAATTTAGCTTTTTATAAAATAGCAGCAAATTGGCAACCGGCCTTAATAGCATCAATTTTAAAAATATTTTTATTGCCTGCGCTAGTTTTATTGGTAGGTACTTATGTATTCAAACTAGACACGCAAATACTTAACGTATTGGTACTTTTAAGTGCGTCCCCTGTAGGTGTAAATGCTTATCTTATTGCGAGTCAAATAAAGCAGCATGAAGCTACTCTTGCTGGGGCTGTGGTATTGTCTACCATCTTAAGTGTTATTAGTTTTACGTTTTGGCTAGCTTTATTAATTTAGCCTACAAACCGCCGGCTACATCAACAAAACTACCCGTTGTAAAAGAAGCGTGCTCTGAAGCTAAAAAATAAATTGCTGCAGCCACTTCTTCGGGTGTACCGCCTCTACCAAGGGGTAATTTACTTTTAAGCCGATCGACTCGGTCTTTTTCGCCACCATCCCTATGCATATCAGTATAGATGAGCCCAGGTCTAACCGAGTTAACACGAATACCTTTACTTGCTACTTCTTTTGCTAAGCCAATAGTAAATGTGTCCATTGCACCTTTAGATGCTGCATAATCAATGTACTCATTAGGAGAGCCCGTTTTAGCAGCCGCAGAGGACACATTAACAATACTGCCGCCATTTTCCATTCGCTTTAGTGCCTCACGACTACATAAAAAAGCACTGGTAATGTTTGTAGTCAAAACTTCGTTTATGCGCTCAGCACTCATATCTAACAAAGGCATTTGTGGCTTTAAAATACCAGCGTTATTTATTAGTACATCAAGTCGACCAAAGACCTTATCTATATGCATAAATAAAGCTAAAACGTCAGCCTCTAGTGATACGTCGCCTTGAATTACTTCAGCCTCAACGCCTAATTGCTTTACTTTTTCTGCCACCAATATTGCATTAGCTAAATCTGCTTTATAATTAATGCAAACATTATAACCATGCTGAGCAAAATATAATGCTGTTGCAGCGCCAATACCTCGACTAGAGCCGGTGATAAGTACAACGGGGGAGCGAGTCATTAAAGCTATTATTCTTTTAAAGCTGCAACGACTGAAATTTCAACTAGCAGAGCATCACGTGCCATTTTAGCTTCCACACAAGCACGTGCAGGTGCATATCCCTCGGTTACCCATGCATCCCATACCGCGTTCATATCAGCAAAGTATTCCATGCTTTTTACGTAAATAGTTGCGCTAAGCATATGTTCTTTTGAACTCCCTGCCTCATCAAGTAACGCCTCTACTTTATCGAGCATGGTTTGAGTTTGTTCTTTAATACCTTTTTGCGCGTCGGCGCATACTTGCCCACATAAATAAACAGTGCCGTTGTGTTTTACTATGCGGCTCATACGCGCACCTGTTTGTAAGCGTTCTATCGTCATTTTACTTTACTCAATTATTTGTATTTAAACGTTCTCTGGGGCATTTATACTTAAATAACTACTACGCTGGGTTTGCTCATCGTAATTGATTACTGCAACGGCCCCAGTATTAAAAATAGGCATGTTACCTGGGCTTAATTGGTCTACTAAATAACTGACAATAGGCATGTGCGCTACTATAAGCCAAGTATTGCACTTAGGGTGTGCTGCTATAAGCGTTTCGAGGTAGTCGGCTGCAATTTGTGGTTTACCTTCAGGAATAATATCAGATGTGATTTCGCTAAATTTAAATACATTATTTTTAGCCACACCTGCAGCTGTCTGCTGTGCACGAATGTAAGGACTAACTAACAGTGCATCAGGACAATATGCTTTACTGAGCCAAAGGCCCATTTTTTCAGCTTCATCATGCCCTGCTTGGGTTAAATTTCTACCTGCATCATCAGCCTGCATTGGTGTTGCTTCGCCGTGGCGCATTATTAGGATTGTTTTCATAAAAAATCAACCGATTAAAGAATATAAAACAGTAGCCAGTTTGCCCGTTTGTCAGCTATATTAACAACATAAACCTATTTATTTCTAAAATAGTTCTTTCATGAGATTCAGGTAAATCTTTAAGCTGTATTTCGCTTTCCTGAAGCCATCATCTGTTGTTAACAAGTAAACGTTTAGTTTCAGGAGCATCATTTGAATATCAGCCGCAATGATAACAGAGCATACCGCGCGTTTACACTGGACAATGGTCTAAAAGTACTATTAGTGCAAGATAAAGATTCTACAAAAGCTGCAGCATCAATGGCAGTTAACGCCGGACATTTTGACGACCCTCTTGATAGACAAGGCCTAGCACACTTTTTAGAGCACATGCTTTTTTTAGGTACTGACCAATATCCAGATTCAGGTAGTTTTAATAATTTTGTTTCGCAAGCTGGCGGCAACACGAATGCGTGGACCGGCACTGAGCATACCTGTTACTTTTTTGATATTAACAATCAAGAATTTGAACAAGCGCTTACCCAATTTAGCCGCTTTTTTATTGCCCCTCTTTTAAATTCAGCCGAAACAGAAAAAGAACGCAACGCGATTGAAGCCGAGTTTAAACTAAAAATAAAAGACGATGGTCGCCGTATTTATCAAGCCCACAAAGAAACGGTAAATCCAGCTCATCCATTTGCTAAATTCTCTGTAGGTAACTTACAAACATTAGCTGACAGAGAGCGCTGTATTAGTGATGAGCTTCGTGACTTTTTTAATAGCCAGTACCAAGCTCAGTGGATGACTTTAGTTATTTGCGCAAACGAAACACTAGATACACTACAAAGCTGGACTCAAACTTGCTTTGGCGCAATTAACGGCAACAAAAGCCTTAAAAAGCCAGAGATCAGTGAGCCACTTTATCGCAAACAAGACATAGGAAAAATACTTCATATTGAGCCGCATAAGCATATGCAAAAACTTATCATAAGTTTTGCTATGCCTAATATTGACGACTTTTATCGCCATAAAACAGTAAGCTTTATTGCTCATTTACTTGGCTATGAAGGCGCGGGTTCTCTTTATTCTATTTTAAAAGAGCAAGGCTGGATAAACGCGCTTTCAGCTGGCGGTGGTATAAATGGCAGCAACTTCAAAGATTTTAATATTAGCTTAGCGCTTACCGATGAGGGTATTGAATACTTTGAAGATATTATTGAAATGGTGTTTGAATATATTTGTTTAATTAACCATAACACCGAAAAACTACCGCGTTTATACCAAGATAAAAAAAATCTATTACAAATAGCATTCGATAACCAAGAAAAGTCACGCTTAATTGATTGGGTCAGTAATTTAAGCATTAATATGCAGCATTACGATGAAGCAAATTACGTGCAAGGCGACTATTTAATGGAAGGCTTTAAAAAAGCAACCCACGAAATGGCCATGCAGTGGTTAACACCACATAATATGCGCATCGTACTTATACATCCAGATGTAGAGCCTGAACATAAAACTGCATGGTACAACACACCGTATAAAGTAGAACATATTTCACCTAGTTGGCTTGATGCCCTTAGCGAGATAAATAAACCATTGAGCGAAATGCTGCTACCTACAGCTAATCCTTATTTAACAAAAGAAGTCGTGTTATTTAATGTCGTAAAACCACAAACAAAACCCGAGTTATTAGTAAAAGAACCTGGTTTTGACTTTTGGTTTAAACAAGACAACACATTTCGTGTTGCTAAAGGCCATTTTTATTTAGCAATGGATTCTGATTTTGCTGTAAAAGACGTAAAACATATGGCACTCACCCGCTTATTTACCGATTTATTTATGGATAGCGTGGGCGAGCAATTTTATCCAGCAGAACTTGCAGGACTTAGCTACCACCTAACTTCGCATCAAGGTGGGTTAACTTTACATACTGCGGGGCTTTCATCTAGCCAGTTAGAGCTTGTTGATCAATTAATAGATGCTTTATTTAATGTAGAAATTTGTGCAAAACGCTTTGCTGAATATAAAAAACAACTTGTAAGGCATTGGCGAAATAGTAACCAAAACAAACCTGTGAGTGAGTTATTTAGCATTTTAGGTGCAAAAATAATGCCTTGGAACCCACAACCAGAGGAGCTTGCATCAGCATTAAAAAACACCTGTTTTCAGCAATTTAATGAGTTCAGAACAGACTTTTTTAAAGCACTACATGTTGAATCATTTTTACATGGTAACTGGCAGCAAAGTGATGCAATAGCCTTTCAAAAAAAGGTCGCAGATCACTTAAAAAACGCAGCCATAATTGAAGATTTAAGACGCCCTCTTTTTGAAATTAAAAAAGTAACTCGCTACGAGTTAGAACTTCCTTGTAGCGACCATGCAATGGTTATTTACTATCAAGCGCAAACGGATTGCGTGGCCGAAAAAGTAAAAATGATGGCGTTAAATCATTTAATTAACCAAGATTACTTTAATGAATTACGAACTACACAGCAGCTAGGCTACTTAGTAGGCGCAGGTTATGCACCATTTAATACGCGTGCAGGAATAGCGTTTTATGTGCAGTCACCTAAGTTTGATGCAAAAACTTTATTGCATCGTCATAACAGCTTTATTAAAAACTACCTTGATAACATTGATGCACTTGATGAAAACGATTGGCAACAGCAAAAACACGGCCTTAGTACTCATATTGCAGAAAAAGATAAAAACCTGCGCCTGCGCTCACAAAGGTTATGGCTTGCTATAGGCAATAGAGATCATGAATTTCATATGCAGCAGCGACTTTTAGATGCCTTAAATGCGCTAACCCTAAAAGAACTTAAAGTTTATGCACTAAGCCTATTTGATGATAATAGACCAAGATATGAGCTTTTAAGCTCGGCAAAAGTCAATAAATCTCAAAATATGCCCGTTTACTCTCAATCTCTTTGACACTAGGTTTAGCTTGTTTTAAATTATCATTTGTAAATTAGAAGTAATAAAAAAATGATAAAAATAATAATAAAACTAAGCATGCTTGTAGTACTTGCTTACTCATTTGAGCTTTTTGCCTTTGAGTCATCATTTAATTACAACTCCGACAATATACTTATACTAGCAAGCGCCATTATAGCGCTTGCTTTGCCCTACCTGTTATTTGTGATCCACAAACTTAGACGATCACGTCGCCAGCTCCGCCTTTCTGAAAAACGCCTTAAAAGTACTGTAGAAGGTAGTGGCGATACGCTTTGGGACTGGAACATAAAAACAGGCGAAGTTATTCGTATTAACGATAAGTACTTAATGGATTCAACTACCTTAATGGGGTTTCCGCCAAATAAAGGCCTTATTCACCCTCACGATATTAATAACGTTGAGCACTTATTAAAGGTACACTTTGCGCAGCAGTCTGCTTTTTTTGAAGCTACTTACCGGATCAAAGATACATTTGGACGTTGGCACTGGGTACTCGATCGCGGAAAAATAATTGAAAAAGACGCTAACTTATCACCTCTAAGAATGACAGGTACAGTTCGTGATATATCACAGCTAAAATCAACTGAAGAGCGCTTAAACCTGTTTGCTAAATGTGTTGAGTCGCTCACTGATGCCTTAGCAATTTACGATAAAAACTTTAAACTGGTTGATATAAACCCTAGCTTTTTAACCTTGTTTGGTGGCGTACGCGAGCAATACTTAGGAAAAGATTTTAATCTATCTGGGTACGAGCCAAGCTATACAAACAAAATTATTGAAATAGTAAAAGAGCGCGAACATATTCAACAAGAAGTAAAACTTCGTAATAGTGAACGCATTTTATTGCCTATAGAAATATCGATAGATGAAATTAAAAACGATCAAAATCAAATAACCAACTATGTAGTGGTTTATTCCGATTTAACAGAGCGTAAAAAAGCCGAGTCACAGTTACATAATTTATCGAACCGAGATCGCACAACCAGTCTCCCTAACCGAAATTTATTTTTTACCGATTTACATAAACTAGTAAAACTCAACTCACACCACGCATTGCTTGTGTTCGATTTAGATAACTTTAAAAAAATAAATGACTCGTTAGGACATCAGCTAGGTGACAGCTTATTAGCTAAACTAGCAATGCGCTTAAATAAACTAACCCGCGAGAATGATGTATTTTATCGTTTAGGCGGCGATGAGTTTGCTCTGGTAATGTCTGACACTAACGACATTCATGTAATTACACGCATGGCAAAACAGTTTTTAGCGGCCATTGCTACACCATTTAAAATGGCTGGCCACGAACTAGCAATCACCTCAAGTGTGGGTATTGTATTATTTCCAGAAGACGGCAATACGCCTGAACTGCTCTTAAAGAATGCAGATACCGCGATGTATCATGCTAAAAAGAAAGGTAATAGCTACCTATTTTTTAACGACACGATGAACCGCCAAGCCGTTAAACGACTGCAAATAGAAAACCTTATGCGCTTTGGTTTAAAAGAAGATCATTTTGAAGTGTACTACCAACCAAAAATGAATATTCGCACAGGTAAGCTAACCGGAATGGAAGCATTAGTGCGCTTTATTACGCCTAAAAAAGGTATTATTAGCCCGGGCGTGTTTATACCTATAGCCGAGGAAACTGGCCAAATAATTGAAATTGGTGAAGTGGTATTAAACAAAGCCTGCAGAGACGTAAAAGAATGGCTAGATAGCGGTTTGTTTAGCGGTCGAGTAGCTGTTAACTTATCAGCAAAGCAATTCAGCCTCCCCGATTTAACCTCTCGTATTGACGTTATTTTGCAAAAAAACGAATTACCTTCTTACTTTTTAGAGCTTGAAATAACAGAAGGTACAGTAATGGACGACCCTAAAGAAGCCATTGCAATTATGCGTTCGTTAAGTGCCCGAGGTATTCATTTAGCAATGGATGATTTTGGTACTGGTTATTCATCATTAGCGTATTTAAAGCAATTTCCGCTTAATACACTTAAAGTAGATAAAGCATTTATAGATGACATGACCAACGAACGTGGGCGAAATATGGTCGACTCAATAGTCACTATTGCGCATAACCTTGATTTGCATGTAGTTGCTGAAGGTGTAGAACAAGCTCATCAAATTGATATACTTAAAAAGCTTAATTGCGAAACAGTACAAGGTTATTACTATTCTAAGCCACTATCAAAAAGTGAATTTACTGAATTTTTAAGGCAGCAACAAACTAAAGCAGCTCCAAGCTTAATTAGAAAAAATAAAAAAGTAGCGTCGATAAATTAAGGGCGCCATATACATGCATTTACTCCTACATTTCTAACTAAAGCACGACGATAATGTAGATTAAACAAGCACCAGGCCACAGGCCCAAGTAAACCGCCTAAAATAAGCCATCGCTTAATTGGCATACCTTTTTTAATGGCTTCTAAATACATTAAAGCTATAAATGTAATGCTTAGTAAAAATATAAACAAAGTCACCTCTTAGCGTTGCTCAAAAATACGGCGCTTATTTTAACGCTAACGTGATTAAATTTAAAGCAACAAATCCCCCCACGCACAAAAAAACCGAACCTGTAAAACACAGATTCGGCTTTTAAAATTATAATTTATACCAATCTGCTTATATATGGGGTCTATTTAACGTTAAGAAAATTACGCTAGAACTAGGGCCTGTTGACCTTTCAGGATTAAAATTTGTTCAACCTAGGGGCTATTTAATCGCGGCGTGAGGTTTGTAACCTAGTGGGCTAAGTAAAAACCGAGCAACAAAGAGTAAATTGCCCCTAGGCAGAACCCTTCGGGCAGCGCATGTTTGGCATTTATTCCACGTTATCGCCTATTTATGGGGAATAACCACACTACATAGGCTCTGCCTTGCCTAAATACCAAACACACTGCTGCAAATTTAACCTCGAAAGATAAACAGGCCCTAGGCAAAAGTTTTTATATCTAGTTGTTCTCGGCAATTGCTCCCTGCATTGCTCTACCTCCTGCATCCATGCAGTCGTAAATAAAAAACTTTTAACGACGTTATAGTGCAATTTAATTCGTTAAATTGATCAAAGATTTATGCAGGTTGGTATTACAAGTTACTTTTCAGCACGACCCATAAATTTGTGTTCAACAGTATTAATACGAATACGATCACCTGTTGAAATATGCTCTGGCACAGAAATATTTAAGCCAGTAGACATACGTGCAGGTTTTGAACGAGCACTCGCAGATGCACCTTTAATAGAAGGGTCTGTTTCTTCAACAACAAGTTCAACACTTGACGGTAAATCAAGCCCTACTGGCGCGCCATCAATAACAATTACGTGTACGCCTTGCGTTTCTTCGTTAACAAATAAAATTTCTTCGCTAATAGCATCTTTGCTTAAGTTGTAAGGCGTGTAATCTTCATTATCCATGAACACATACTCGTCGCCATCAATGTACGATAGCATTACTTCACGGCGTGTTAAATCAGCCAGCGTTAGCATGTCACTGTCTTTGAATGTTTCGTCAACTTTACCACCGGTTACCACATCGTATAAACGCATACGGTATAAACTACCACCAGCACGTCCTTGCGGCACAGAGCGCACTATATCTTTTACAACTAAAACGCGGCCATTGAAGTCAATAGCAGTACCTTTTTTAACATCACTCGCCTTTGGCATGTGTGAATTCCTATTATTTTTTTGATTGCCAGAAACATACCACGAACTGGATTTTGTTCAACTAAAATTACGTTGGTTTTACGCTACATGTTGTATTAGCTTATAAAATTTTAATTTATACTAAAATACATATAATCAAATGTGAAAAAAACTGCTATTGTAGCTTTACCGAGTATGACTTCAAGGAATGGATCATGGACCAGAAAAAAGTACATGAGTATTTAGTTAAAAAACCACTTGTTCAGGTTACAAAACCATTTGCGCAAGAGGTTGATGTATATAAAGTGAATCATAAAATGTTTGCGACTCTTGCTATTGGCAATGACGGTGAAACTAATGATGATGGTGAAGTTATTTGGTGGCTTAACTTAAAGTGCGATCCTGACGAAGCAATATCATTGCGTGATATTTTCCCGGCAGTGATCCCAGGTTACCATATGAATAAACGCTTATGGAATACAGTAATTTTAGACGGCACAATTGCACAAGGTGAAATTGAGAGAATGATTGATAACTCATTTAATTTAGTCGTAGAAAACATGCCAGAAAAAGACCGACAAGCTATTTTACTTCACTTGTAAACACATTTTGGGCTAGGCTACTAGCCCATTAAAACCCTACACCTTAAGCGTATAAATTAAATCGTCGTATAACTTTTCGCCTATTGTATGCACTTTAAAAAGTGTATCGGTATGGGTTAAGCCGCACTTACTAAGCACCCTTTCAGAACCAATATTGCCACGCGTTACGACTGCTTTAAACTGCCTAATACCACACTCTTTCCAAGCCCAGTCAATCACAGCTCTTAGGGATTCTGTCGCGTAGCCTTTATTAAAATACTCTGGCAATAATAAATAACCAAGCTCTGCGGTTTCTCCGTCATAGGCAAAACCTGTAACACCCACAGGTTGTTTTGTTTGATTATTAATAATGAGTAAACACAGTGGATGCCGTGATTTAGCATTCCACTTAGGTAAGCGTATTTCAAAACGGTTTCTTACCAGTGACTCCATTGGCATATCAAAACAATACTTAAGGACTTGAGGATCGCGATGAAGCGCTAGAAAAAGAGGCCAATCAGACTCTTCTATTTGGTACATGCTCAATCTTTGTGTAAATAATGTCATTAAGCTCCTCATTTATTTATAAAAACTATAAAAAAACCGCATTTAAATGCGGTTTTTTTTAGATAGCAGAAACTTTATTCTTTCGTTTCAATCTCTTTAGTAATTTCAGGCTCAATTACACTTTGCTCTTGTGGCTCAGTGCTTTGTACTTCAGGAGCTACAACCTCAACAGGCTTTGTGTTATAAAAAGTAGCACCAGAGCTTGCCATTGTTACCAGTGATTCACACGGCTCAAAGTTAGCGTTATTGTTAGCCAATGTAGACATATCAGAGCTTATTTTACTTGCGCCTAATTTATCCATGTAGCTAAATGGGCCACCTAAAAATGGTGGGAAACCAATACCAAATATTGCACCAATGTCGCCATCACGTGGGCTGGCAATAATGCCATCATCTAAACAGCGTACTGCTTCGTTAAGCATTTGCGACACACAACGCTTAGCAATTTCGCTCTTGTTTAAACGTGGAGCCGGGGTAACACCCAATAGTTCGTAAACTGACTCATCAACCTTTTTGCCTTTTTTATCGTATTCATAAAAACCACGACCAGACTTACGGCCAAGGCGTTTTGAATCAATCATACGCATAAATGCATCAGGGCCTTTAAAACGCTCACCTAATTCTTTTTCAAGAATAGGGGCAATTTTAGAGCCAATATCAATACCTACTTCATCAAGTAGAGCCAGCGGTCCTACCGGAAAGCCAAACTCAACAAGGGCTGCATCAATCTTTTCAATTGGCTCACCCGCAAGCATCAAATTAGCAGCTTCGTTTAAGTAAGGCGCTAAAATACGGTTCACATAAAAACCGGCCATGTCCTTTACAACAATTGGCGTTTTACCTTGCTTACGTGCAAAGTTAACAACGCGGGCAATGGTCTCTTGAGATGTACCTTCGTGTGGAATAATTTCCACTAATGGCATTTTTTCTACAGGCGAGAAGTAGTGCAAGCCAATTACATTTTCAGGGCGTGCTGCCTGCGCTGCAATTTGCGATATTGGTAATGATGACGTGTTACTTGCAAAAATTGTATTTGCTTGGCATTGCTGCTCTACGTCTGCAACCATACCTTGCTTAAGTGCAAGATCTTCAAACACCGCTTCGATTACTAAATCAATGTGTTTAAAGCCACTGTAGTCAGTTGTGCCTGTAATACGGTTCATTGTTAACTGCACATCAGCTTTAGACATAATACGACGTTTAAGGCGTTTATCTAAAATTTTGTAAGTGTAGCTCATTGCATTACTAATGCCCTGCTCTGCTACATCTTTAATACGTACCGGCACTTTAGCTTTAACAGCACTTACGTGCGCAATGCCTGCGCCCATTAGTCCACCACCTAAAACAGCGGTTTTGCTAATTGCTGGTGCGTCATCATTGCGCCACTCTTTTTTCATTTCAGTGGTTGCAAAGAAAATACCGCGAAGCGCTTTAGATTCATCACTCATTACAAGTGTTGCAAAGCTTTCAGCTTCTGTTTTATACGCTTTTAGCTCATCAAGCTCTACACTAGCTCGCACTGCTTTAATAATAGCTAGTGGTGCTGGGTAATGCCCGCCCGTTTTTTTAAGTACGTTTTCTTTAGCTTTTTTAAAGATAAAGTTACGACCAAACGGGTTAGATTCTAATAATTTACTAATATTGTCGAGCTTTGGCTCTTTTGCTTGTGGCTTTTTCTTCGCGGCAAATTCTTTTGCTACTTTTAAAAGTACACTGTGCGGTACACAATCATCAAGCACGCCTGCTTTTTTAGCTTGCTTAGGACGAATTTGCTTACCTGTTAGCATCCACTCTAGTGCTTTTTGAATGCCTACAATTTTAGTTAAACGCTGCGTACCGCCACCACCTGGTAATAAGCCAAGTTGTACTTCAGGTAAGCCAATTTTTGTTAAATCGCTGTCGGTACCAATACGGTAATCACACGCTAAAGCAAACTCTAAACCACCACCTAATGCAGCGCCATGAATGGCACTTACTGTTGTGTATGGCAGTTTTTTCATATCAAAAAACGCTTGATGACATAGCTCGCTAATCGCTAAAGCATCTTCACGCTTTTGCACGCTATCAAGCATTTTTACATCGGCGCCTGCGATAAAGTTATCGCTTTTACCACTTATAAATACCATGCCTTTTACGTTTTGCGATTTAGCGTCTTCTAATAACGCTTTTAAGTCGTCGGCAAAACTACTGCGCAGGGTATTCATTTTCTCACCCGGTACATCAATAGTCACAATGGCGATTTTGTTTTCATCTACCGCTAAATTAAATACTGAATCTGTCATTACGCGCTCTCCAATACAAAGGCTGCACCTAAACCACCAGCAGCACACGCTGTTGTTAATGCTAAACCGCCACCACGACGTTTAAGCTCGTGTAAGCTTTGCGTAATTAAGCGTGCACCTGTTGCTGCAAATGGGTGACCATATGCTAAAGAGCCGCCGTTAACGTTAAACTTATCCATGTTAATTTCGCCAATTGCTTTGCTGCGACCTAAATGCTCTTGTGCAAATTTGTCTGAAGCAAACATTTTCATATTGGCAAGTGTTTGCGATGCAAACGCTTCGTGCATTTCAATTAAATCTAAATCAGCAAGCGTAATACCCGCTCTATCTAGTGCAATAGGCGTTGAATGAGCAGGACCCATTAACATGTCTTTTTCTACACCAATTGCCGAAAATGCAAAGCTACGTACGTAACCTAGTATTTCGTAGCCAAGTGCTTTTGCTTTGCTTTCGCTCATCATAAGTACGGCCGCTGCACCATCAGTTAATGGTGTTGCATTTGCTGCGGTAACAGTACCGTGCTGACGGTCAAACACCGGTTTAAGCTTTGCGTAGCCTTCAACCGTTGAATTTTTACGAATGTTGTTATCTTCTGAAATAAAGCTTTTATATGGCGGTAAATGCGCCGTCATAACTTCATCTTTTAACTTTCCATCAGCCCATGCTTGCGTTGCAAGTGAGTGAGAACGATGCGCTAATGCATCTTGATCTTCACGGCTAATATTATGTGTTTTAGCCATTTGCTCAGCAGTTTGCCCCATCGAAAGGCCTGTTGAGTACTCTGCAACTGCAGGTGGCACTGGTAATAAGTCTTTTAAACGTAGTTTTGAAAATATTTTTAAGCGTTGACCAAGCGTACGCGCTTTATTTAAATCAACTAAGCTGCCTGCTAGCTTTTTACTAACACCAATTGGCAGTACTGATGACGAATCTGCGCCGCCTGCAATACCTACGCTTACAGATCCCGCCATAATAGACTCAGCTACATTGGCAATTGCCTGAAAGCTGGTAGCACATGCGCGCGATACAGAATATGCATCAACCGATACTGGCATACCTGTGCCCAATACAATTTCACGTGCAATATTTGGCGCTTCTGGCATTTGTACTACTTGACCAAATACAAGTTGATCAATTTCTGATTTGTTGAAATTTAATCTCTCAAGCATTTCGTTAACCACCAACTTACCCATATCAAGTGCAGGTACATGGTGAAACGCTGTTGCTTGCTTTGCAAAAGGTGTACGTAAGCCGCTAACTATGGCAATACGGTCGCCCTTTGGTGTTTTTAGTATGTTTTGCTCAGACATTTATGCTCTCCCGCTGACAGGTCTGACCTGTTTGTTTTCCTCGATTCTAAACAACCCGTGTGCTAAAGCCAATAGAAAAACACAAATTTATATAAACAGTGTTTAATTACGACTATCACAATAGGCTTTTTTAGACGCATTTACAAAGTTTTGTGGTACGCTAAAAATCGTTAAAAAATAACGAACTATTTTAAAAAATAAAGTCTAACTCTTGAGTTACCCAATTATAAACCTTATAAATAGGTCTGTATTTATCACCTAACACTATTAGGTACAAACCCAGCTGACGAGGACAGTCCACTTATTATGGCAGCTAACGCATTTTCACAATTAAAAACGTACTTAGATACACAAATTATTGGCCAGCCAGAGCTTACTCAAGCGCTACTTATTGCAATTTTAGCTGATGGTCATTTATTAGTAGAAGGCCCCCCTGGTCTTGCAAAAACACGTGCAGTTAATGCACTTGCAAAAGGCATTGAAGGCTCGTTTCAGCGTGTACAGTTTACGCCAGACTTATTACCTGCTGATGTAACAGGTACCGATATTTACCGCCAACAAACTAGTGAGTTTGTATTTGAAAAAGGCCCTCTTTTTCATAACCTAATTTTAGCTGACGAAATTAACCGCGCACCAGCCAAAGTACAATCAGCATTATTAGAAGCAATGGCTGAACGCCAAGTTACCGTAGGTAAAAACACCTATCCGCTTAGCGAGCTGTTTTTAGTTATGGCTACACAAAACCCGCTAGAGCAAGAAGGGACTTACCCGTTACCAGAAGCACAGCTGGATCGTTTTTTACTGCACCTAAGTATTGGTTACCCTGGCGCAGAGCATGAGCTTGATATACTGCGTTTAACGCGCGGCGAAGCACTTAACGAGCAACAGCCGGTATTGCAAAAAATTAGTCAAAGCGATTTATTCGCAGCGCGAAAAGAAATACTAGGCCTTTATTTAGCTGAGCCGCTTGAGCAATACCTAGTACAACTTATTATTGCCACCCGTGAAGGCGCTAAATTAGATGCGCAACTAGGTAGCTGGATTGAGTTTGGTGCAAGTCCGCGTGCAACAATAGCACTTGATAAATGTGCTCGTGCTCATGCATGGCTTCAAGGTCGCGACTTTGTAGCACCTGACGACATTCAAGCTGTTGTGCATAACGTACTGCGTCATCGCATTATTTTAAGTTACGAAGCCCAAGCCGATGGCATTACTAAAGATCAAGTAATAAGCCGTATAGTTGAACTTGTAGCCGTACCATAAGTTATGCAAAAACAATTAGAATCCCAAGCATGGCTCAAACAGAGCCATAGCCACGGTGTTAATTTAGCACTCAAAGAGCTGATGTATTACAAAGCCAAAGCGCAATTGCTTGAACTTGCCCCTAAGGTAAAAATAAAAAATACCTTAACAGGGCAATACCTTGCACCGCACAAAGGCCGAGGAATGGAATTTGCCGAAGTGCGACATTATCAGCAAGGTGACGATATTCGATCTATTGATTGGCGAGTCACTGCGCGTACCGGCGAGACTCACACAAAGCTCTTTCAAGAAGAAAAAGAGCGCCCTGTGTTTGTATTTACTGATTTTTCAAACTCAATGCTGTTTGGCTCAAAGTTACTATTAAAGTCGGTGCAAGCGGCGCACATAAGCGCCCTTGTTGCATGGTCGGCGTGTCAGCGCGGCGATAGAATTGGCGGTATAGTGTTTAATCAGCACTCGCATTTGGAGCTAAAGCCCAGCGCCCGTGAAAAAGCCGTGCTTAAGCTTTGTCATAATTTATGCGACAACCACCAGCAAGCGCTCAACAATATTGATAAAACAGCCACTAACAACTTTAGCGATAACCTAAAGCGCCTTAATCATTTAGCAAAACCTGGCAGCTTAGTGTATTTGGTGTCTGATTTTAACGCTCTGGATGATGCCAGCTTTAAGCAACTCGAAATATTAAGCCGTCACTGCGAGCTTATTGGTTGCCACATAAGCGATCCGTTTGAGCATCAGTTACCTGCGTTTAAGCAAGCTGTCACCGTTAATGCAAATGGTCAAGACTTTGCCCTACCATTAATGGATAACAACTTTAGAGAACGCTTTGCTAAAAATGCTGAGCAAGCATTTAGTACGCGCTTTAATCGCTTAACTAAATCGGGTCTTAATTTAATATCATTCAATGCAGCAACACCGCTTGAGCTGCAATTAGTGAGAAAATAACCATGCAAACCAATCCACTCGATGGCCTGCACGATATAATAGCGCCAAGCCAAGTTAATTGGTGGCCACTCGCCCCTGCTTGGTGGGTTATTATTGCACTGCTGTTTTTAGCACTGTGCGCAGCTATTTATATATTTTACAAAAAACATAAATTTAAAAAGCCTAAACGCTATGCAATACAATTAAGCCAAAGTGAGCAAAGCCCTCAGCAACTGCATATTATTTTAAAACGTTTAGTGATTGAATATTACGACAAGCGCCTTGCTGCGCAATCTACCTCTAAATGGTGCACAACACTTACTACGCTTACCGGTTTAAGCTTTAGCGAACAAGAAATACTAAGCTTGTATAACCCCAGCCAAAAAGATACAACACTGTGCAATAAATTTCGCCAAGGTATTAAGCAATTTAAAATAAAGGAGTCAGTAAATGTTTGAATTTAGCTGGCCATGGTTATTTTTATTACTACCTTTGCCTTTATTACTTTTACTATTAAAACCCGCTGCAAGTAATGCCAGCACGCGTTTACATATACCCAGTTTTGCAAAGCACAATTTAACCAGCCAAAGCATTGAGCCACATGCACGACGTTTAAATCCTTTTGAGTGGGTAATTTGGTTATTACTTGTTACTGCCGCTGCTAATCCAACATGGTTAGATGAGCCAATCTCATTGCCAAACGAAGGCCGCGATATAATGTTAGCAGTTGACTTATCAGGCTCGATGACCGAACAAGACATGGCTTACAACGGCCAATATGTTGACCGCCTTACCATGGTAAAAGCCGTACTTAGTGACTTTATAGAGCAGCGCCAAGGTGACAGGCTTGGGCTGATATTATTTGGCGATACCGCGTTTTTACAAACCCCGCTCACGCGCGACGTTAAAACAGTAAGTAAAATGCTCAGTGAAGCGCAAATTGGTTTAGTGGGACGCGCAACAGCCATTGGTGATGCATTGGGTCTTTCGGTAAAACGCTTTGCCAATAAAGATGAAAGTAACCGTATTGTGGTGCTATTAACCGACGGACAAAATACCGCAGGCAATCTAAATCCAGAAGATGCACTACTGCTAGCTCGCGAAGAAGGGATTAAAGTGTACACCATTGGTGTTGGCTCAGATAATCCGCGCGGCTTTAGTCTCTTTAATATGGGTGGCTCTAGTGGCAGTAATTTAGATGAAAGCTTACTTAAAAAGATTGCCGAGCAAACTGGCGGGTTATACTTTAGAGCTAAAGATGTAGCAGGCCTTCAACAAATTTACGCAGAGCTTGATAAACTTGAACCTATTAGCGCTGATGAACAAACATTTCGCCCACAAAGTTCATTATTTTACTACCCGTTACTTATTGCCATTTTACTTATTAGCTTAAAAGTAATGCTTAGTACAATGCGTGCATTAAAGGAGCCAAACTAATGGATTTTGAATTTATTCGCCCTGCTCTTTTATGGTTACTCATACCTGCTATGGCATTATTTTTTGTCGCCTTAATTAAGCATAAAAAAACGACTAGTGAGCAGCTAATTGCACCGCATTTGGCACAATTTATAATGAGCGAAGCAAACACTAAAGCCAGCCAGCCACTTTGGTTAGTTGCTTTGTTTTGCAGCCTTGGCATTTTATTTAGTGCAGGGCCTAGCTTTGAGAAAAAACAAGTTCCTGTATTTCAAAGTAAAAGTGCCCGTGTAATTGTTATGGATATGTCGTACTCAATGTACAGCACCGATATTTTACCAAATCGTTTAATGCAATCACGCTTTAAAGCGCTTGATATGATTGAGCTGTTTAAAGAAGGTGATACCGCGCTTGTAGCTTACGCAGGCACGGCCTACATAATATCGCCGCTAACAAATGACGCCACAACACTTAGTAATTTAATTCCAAGCTTAAGCCCTGAAATAATGCCAGACAAAGGCTCAAACGTTTTAGCCGGTCTTGATATGGCCAAAGAGCTATTAACGCAAGCGGGTTATATTGATGGCGACATTATTTTAGTGACCGACGGTATTGACCAACAAGAACAAAGCGACGTAAGTAGCTTTACCAGTAACACCCAATATAGATTAAATATATATGGCGTAGGCACCGCTCAAGGCGCTCCAATTAAGTTACCTGAAGGTGGGTTTTTGAAAGACAGATACGGCCAAATTGTAGTACCTACACTTAATGCCAGTCAGCTTAAAAATTTAGCATCGAGCAGTGGTGGTAAATTTGCTAGTTACCAACCTAGCAATAACGACATAAATACGTTTGCTCCAAATGCACAGAGTGAATTATTGAAAGACGAAAAACAAAGCCATGCGCTTTGGCGAATAGATGCAGGTATATACGGACTCTTGTTATTACTGCCATTTGGCTTGTATTTATTTAGACACGCTGCCTTGTTAGGCGCATTTTTAGCTTTTGGCTTTTTACCGCAGCAAAATGCGTATGCCGTAGAGCTCCCCACTCTTTTGCAAAATGCAGATCAGCGTGCATTAGAGGCTTACAATAATAAAGAATACGATGCAGCAACACAGGCTCAATCGAGTGAGTTAAAAGGCGCTGCGCTTTACCAGCAAGGTAATTTTGATGCTGCACTTAGTGAGTTTAGTAATGATAAGTCGGCTAGCGGTTTATACAACTACGGTAATGCCCTCGCCAAAGCTGGCAAGCTTGAGGAAGCAATTGAAGCTTACAAACAAGCCCAAACCTTACAAGACGACTTTACACAAGCAGCTGATAACCAAGCTTTAGTTGAACAATTACTAAATCAACAAGAGCAACAAAACCAGCAAGATCAGCAAAGCGACGGCGACGACTCTCAAGACCAAGAAGATAGCCAGAAAAAAGATGAGCAAAACCAAGGGCAAAATTCTGATGAGTCAAAACAGGATCAGCAACAAAATGGTGATAAAAGCGATTCTGAAAAAGGCGAAAACGAGAGTCAAAACCAAAGCGATGAAAAATCTGATAAAGAATCAGATAAAGAGTCTGAACAATCAAAAGATCAACAAGGTGAGCCAGGCGAGCAATCAGAAAAGCAAAATGAACCTGATATGCAAGCTCAGCCACAAAGTGAGCAAGGGAAAAATAAAGACGCTGACCAACCTAAAGAAGACGAGCAGCAACAAAGTAAGCCACAAGCAATGAATGAGCAACCTGCCACTGATGAGCAAAAACAAAATGCTCAGCAACAAGCCATGCAAGCCCAAGCAAGTGAGCTCACTAATGAAGAAAAAGAAAAAGCACAACAGCTTAATCAACTACTGAGAAAAGTCCCGGACGATCCGGCTATTTTATTACGGAATAAAATGCAATTAGAAGCCCAAAAAAGACAATATAAACGTCGCCCTACAGGAGTCGAAAAATCATGGTAATGCGATTATTTTGCTGTTTATTGCTATTAAGTGCGATGCCTTCGTGGGCTGCCACCAAATTAGAAGCCAGCGTAGATAAAAACCCTGTTTTAGCGGGTGAATTTTTTATGCTTAATATATCGGTGGACGATACAGTTAAAGGCGAGCAACCAGATACCTCATCGCTGTTAAAAGACTTTGTTGTAGGGCCTACTAGCTTAAGCTCTCGTACCAACATTATTAATGGCAGCATTAATAAACAAACCACGTGGTCAGTTAAATTAATGACCCGTGCAGAGGGCGATTACACAATTCCGGCATTTAACGTTGCAGGGTTAACCTCACAGCCTATTAAATTAAAAGTGGCAAAACGCTCAGTTGATGCAGATAAAAATAACGAAATATTTTTAAAAACGTCGCTCTCAAGTAATTCACTATTTGTCCAAGAAGCCGGTGTTTATACTATTAAGCTTTACCTTGCCAAAGAACTGCTTGATGGCAGCTTAAGCACACCAAGTATGGAAGATGCTCAACTAACCCAATTAGGTAAGCAAACTGAGAGCTATGAGCTTGTTGATGGTAAACGCTACCTCGTTATTACTCGCGAGTATTTGATTCAGCCACAAAAAAGTGGTGCGTATACTATTGCAGGCCCCGCTTTTCAAGGACGTGTACAACAAAATTATCGTCAGTTAGAAGTGTCAGCTCTTGGCGACGATCAGCAAATAGAAATAAAACCAATTCCGGGTGATTACAAGGGCGCATGGTTACCAAGCGAGCTGGTTAATCTTGATGAAGAATGGCAACCTAATGACAACACCGTAGAAGTAGGTACACCTATCACACGTACTATTACGCTTACCGCGCTTGGGGTTACAAAAGAGCAATTACCTGAAATCTCTATGCCTACCATTGATGGCATACGCAACTACCCAGATAAAAAAGAAAATAACAATGCAGTACGTGACGGGCGAGTTGTATCGCAGCAAACTGCATCGTATGCATTACTGCCGCAAAAGCCAGGTACTTACACTTTACCTGAAATAAAGCTGCCTTGGTTTAATACTAAAATGAACCGTATTAGTATAGCTACATTACCAAAGCGAACTATAACGGTAACACCAAGTAGTACCGCACCTAATACCGCTGTGGTACCCCCTCAATCAAATCCAGATAATTTACCTGCTATTGAAAATATTTCGAATGAAGCGACAGGCACACAACCTATTGAAACTAAAAGTGATACTCCTCTTTGGTTAATAGTTGTTGCCGCTTTAGGGTATATTTTATGGATTGCTACTGTAATTTTTTACTTAATGAGCCGTTCTACTAAAAATACGACTGAAAAATTACAGCTAAATACCCGTGGTACTTCTCAGCCAAGCTTAAATGAGCTTAAAGCATTAGCCAAAACACACGATGTGAAAGCCTTTTACACCGCATTAAATAACTTTTCTGTAAAGGTGACCCATAAAAATGTTGGCGCGATTGATGAGCTCTGCATCCGCGTAAACAGCAGCGAGCTTAATGGTCTCATTAGCCAATTGCAGGCACAACTTTACAGTAATAAAGGCGCAAACACGGATCTTAATGCTATTATTAAAATTCTTGAGAACTATCAAACTCAGGCATCAAAGTCGCAACAAGCTGTATTAAAAGACCTTTATGATTAATAATTACGATACTCAGGTCTTTTTTTGCAATAACTAATAATTTTTAATTAAAAAAGTGCTTATGCTTGGAAAGAAAAAATCAAACAATCAGGTCTTAATCGATATGGCAGAGAAACAAAAGCGTTATGAAGCCTTGGTCCACGTTTACAATAAAGAGCTTTATCGCTTTGCTTATTGGTTATGCCGTGATCCGCACATAGCAGATGATTTAGTACAGGAAACGTTTTTACGCGCATGGCGTTCACTCGACTCTTTACTTGATCAAAAGGCAGCTAAACCCTGGCTGCTTACTATATTACGAAGAGAAAACGCACGCCGATTTGAACGTAAACAGTTTGATTACAGCGACGTAGAAAACGATACGCTTGTTGATGAAACCAGCCATTCATTAGATGATGAAATGGAGCAAACGGTTATCCAACGACAGATTGCACTACTATCTGATGAATACCGAGAGCCATTATTACTGCAAGTTGTAATGGGCTGCTCTGGTGAAGAGATTGCAGGCATACTTAATTTAAATAAAAACACGGTAATGACTCGTTTATACCGTGCCCGAAATCAACTTAAAGAGGCTTTAAGCCGTGATGATGAACAACTTAAAGGGGCATCAAAATAATGGATGAACTTGAGTTTCGTCGCCGCACTATTGCGCAGCCAAACGACATTGACAAGGAGCTTATGGAGTTTGCTGACAATAACCCAGAGCGACAAAGTTTTATTAACGATATGAAAGATTTTGATAAATTTTTACAAGATTCTTTAGATATACCTGTACCTGAAAACCTTGCAGACCGCATTCTTTTAAACACATCTTTAAAAGAAAAAGCGCTACAAGAAGAACAAGCAACAGGAAAAAATGTAGTTGATGCCCGCTCGCGTTTCAAGCTTGATCGCGTACACCTTGCATTAGCAGCATCTTTTGTAGTGGCGATTAGTGCCTTCTTTTTTAGTACAGAGCAAAATATTGCACACGAAGCAGGTGAGCATGCGCTTGCCCATGTGTACTACGAAATTAATGCGCTTGATAAAAAAGACCCCATTAGCCTACAAAGCGTTAACGATAAATTAGCTGTTTTAGGTGGTCACATTGATGAACTTCCAGGCGATGTAACGTACGCTATGTTTTGTGATTTTAAAGGCGAAAAAGGACTGCATTTGATATTTGAGTCTGACTTTGGTCCTATGACGGTATTTATAGTACCTTCTGAAAATAAATCATTTGGTTTTGGCGATGATAATTTCAAAGACGAGCGCTTCGAAGGTCATATTAACCGAGGCTCACAAGCAGATACTATTTTAGTGGCAAGTGTTGGAGCACCTCTAAATACTTATAACGAACGCGTTACTGGCGCTATACGCTGGTTATAGCATATATGCCGCTTAGTACTTACTAGGCGGCTTATTTATTATCAATTTCTTCTTCACCGAATTTAAAAAACGATTGATTTACCACGCCCTGTAGCTTCAGAGGCAGCATCTAATTGACCCTCTTTATTAATAATAACGTGTAAATCACCAAAGTGATTCTCATCTATGGTGTAACCCATCTTTATAAGTTCTGCTTTTATACCATCGGCTAAGCCTATGTGCGTTCTAATTATATTTTTAGGCCACAGTTGATGATGAAAACGGGGACTATTTACAACCTGCTCTGCAGTCATATCAAACTCTACCGCATTTAAGATAGATTCGTACACAGAGCTAATAATGGTTGTACCACCAGGCGAACCTGTCACCATTTTAACGGTGTTGTCTTTAAGTAGTATTGTAGGAGTCATAGAACTCAACATACGCTTGTGTGGCTGTATTTCATTAGCTTTACCGCCTATTGCGCCAAACACATTCATAACGCCTGGTTTGGCGCTAAAGTCGTCCATTTCATCATTTAAAATAAATCCCGCACCTTCAACAACGACACCGCTACCAAACCCTAAGTTTATTGTGGTGGTATTTGCTACAGCGTTACCCATTTTATCAACGATTGAAAAGTGCGTAGTTTGCTCACTTTCTTTAAGGCCCGGTTTAATATTTTCGGTAGTAGAGATAGCAGTTAACGAAATGCCATTACTGCGCTCTTTAAGGTAGTTAATATTAGTTAACGCGTTTACTGGTACATCAAAAAAGTCAGGATCGCCTAAATACTCTGCTCTATCTGCAAATACACGTTTACCTATTTCAGAAAGTAAGTGCACATACTGAGTAGAGTTATGCGCTAAGCCTGCATCTGGTTTTTGTAACTCATACATTTTGAGCCACTGTAAAATAGCAATACCACCTGAACTCGGCGGTGGTGAAGTAAGTACTTCATAACCATTCCAACTTGCTTTAATGGGGGTACGTGATTTAGCTGTATAATTTTTTAAATCATCTTGATTAATAATACCACCATGCTGGTGCATAAATTTAGCAATAATATTTGCAGTTTCGCCTTTATAAAATCCATCTTGGCCGTTATCACGAATACGCTTTAGCGTAGCCGCTAACTCTGGTTGCTTAAAGACTTTATTGGCTTTTACATCAGCAAAATATTTTTCAAAGTTTACATTTATTTTTTGCTCTTTTAGATGGGCAATATAACGGCTAACACCTTTTGCTAACTTAGGCGGAACAACAAACCCTTGCTCAGCCAACGTTACAGCAGGCTGTACTAGTGCTTCCCACTTTAAAGTCCCGTGCTTTTGATGGGCAAGCCACATACCCGCTACACTGCCAGGTACACCGCTTGCGTGAATGCCATATATTGATTTGTTTGCAATAACATTACCTTGCTCATCTAAATACATATCACGATGAGCCGCTGTAGGCGCTGTTTCACGATAATCTATAAAATCGCCTTTGCCATCTTTTTGAATAAGCATAAACCCCCCGCCGCCAATATTTCCGGCTTCAGGAAGCGTCACTGCAAGTACAAATTGTGCCGTAATAGCCGCATCAACAGCATTACCGCCTTGCTCTAATATACTTTTAGCAGCATCGGCACTGAACGAGTCAGGCATTGCGACCGCGCTTTGCGCTAAAGGCTGCGCCAAAACACTAAAAGTAGTGAACTGTAAAACCAGTACACTTTTGACGATTAATTTACGTGGTGAAAAAAACAATCCCATACAACATCCTTAATTTATTATTTTTGTTGCCCATATTAATGCACGTCATTTAAGGACAGGTCAATCTTTATACTGTTGATATTTAATCATCTTCAAACGTTTTTTGAATAAAGCATCGCGGGTAAGTCGCCTTGCTCATCTGAATGTGTATAATTTTTTATAAATTGCAGGCCTAACTTTTTCATTATTGTTATAGACGCTGTATTATCTTTTAGTGCGGTTGCGCTTATCGCCTTAACGTCATCTTGCTTAATAAGTTCATCACATAATGCTAAAGCCGCCTCGGTTGCATAACCATGCCCCCAACTCGCTTTTTTAAAGCGCCAACCTATTTCAATATCGCTATAATTTGGTGCATTACTAAAGAAATCCATAGGCCTTATTAATACCCAGCCAATAAATGTATTGCTTTGCTTTATAGTGATACTCCATAGCCCCCAGCCTTTTAACTCATTTCGATATGCGAGCATACGAGGCACTCCCTCATTTTTTATTTGCTCTAAAGAGGTAGGCACACCTCGCGTTAAATACTGCATTACGGCGGGGTCTTGGTCGAGTTCAAATAATTGAGGCCAATCGTGCTCACTCATTAATTTAAAATTTAATCGTTTTGTTACGGGGGCGTTCATTTTCATTGTTGTATAGTCTGCCTCGAATTAATTATCAGTCTCTAAAGGAGATAGCACATGAATAAATTAGCAGGTTTAGCTTTATTAGGCACTTTAATTACATTAACTGGTTGTGAAGATGCCAACGAAGTAAAAGAAGATGCAAAAGATAAAAGCGCACAAATGCAAGAAAAGCTTGGTGATGCATGGAACGACGTTAAAGAGACAACTAACGATCTTAAAAATGATGAGTCTTTAAACGAGCTATTAGAGCAAAGTAAAGCAATGGGCTTAGACATGTACGACGACGGCAAAGAGATTGCAGTTGATGCATGGATTAAAAGCAAAGAAACTGCTGGCGAGTTAACTGAAAAAACTAAGCAGAAAGCGCAAGAAATTGCTGACGAAATTGAGCAAGCGCGTAAAGAACATAACGAAGGTTAATTTAACTTTCGATAATAAAAAAGGAAAGCCTCGGCTTTCCTTTTTTGTTTTAAGCTATTTAGCCCTAAATATGTGTTTACATATTTGGGGCTTATAAGCTCAAATTAACCTTTGTACTTACTCATAACTAAAGTCGCGTTTGTGCCACCAAAGCCAAAGCTATTAGACATTACAGTATTTAACTCAACATCACGACGTTCAGTAATAATATCTAAACCTGTCGCTTGCTCATCTAGCTCATCAATATTAATTGAAGGCGCTACAAAGCTGTGCTCTAGCATCAATAATGAGAAGATAGCTTCGTGAACACCTGCAGCACCGAGAGCATGACCCGTCATTGCTTTAGTTGCGCTGATCATTGGTGACTTACCACCAAACACTTCTTGAATCGCACCTAGCTCTTTAACATCGCCTACAGGCGTTGATGTGCCGTGCGTATTTAAGTAATCAATACTGTCTACATCTTGCATAGCTTGGCGCATACAACGTGCTGCACCTTCGCCAGATGGAGCAACCATGTCGTAGCCATCTGATGTTGCACCGTAGCCAACAATTTCAGCGTAAATATGCGCGCCACGTGCAAGTGCATGTTCAAGTTCTTCAACTACAACAATACCGCCGCCGCCAGATATAACAAAACCATCGCGATTTGCATCGTATGTACGAGATGCTTTTTCTGGTGTTTCATTATACTTAGTAGAAAGTGCGCCCATAGCGTCAAATTCCATTGCCAATGTCCAGTGCAGTTCTTCACCGCCACCAGCAAAAACAACATCTTGCTTACCTAATTGAATTTGCTCTACTGCATTACCAATACAATGTGCAGATGTTGCACATGCAGAGCTAATTGAATAGTTAACACCTTTAATTTTAAAGGGTGTTGCTAAACAAGCCGATGTAGTGCTCGCCATAGTGCGTGGCACCATATAAGGCCCTACACGTTTTACGCCTTTTTCACGTAAAATATCAGCCGCTTCTACCTGCCATTTCGACGAACCACCACCAGAACCAACAATAATACCCGTGCGCTCATTTGATACCTGGTCGTCAGACAAACCTGAGTCTTCAATTGCTTGAGTCATCGAAATATAAGAATATGCAGCAGCATCGCCCATAAAGCGCATTGCTTTGCGGTCAACATGTGCTTTAACGTCAATATCAATTTTACCCGATACGTTACTACGTAACTTATAATCGGCAAATTCTTGGTTAAAAGCGATACCGCTTTTGCCCGTTTTTAACGATTCTAATACTTCTTCTTTGTTGTTACCAATGCTTGATACAACACCGATACCTGTAATTACAGCTCTTCTCATGGGTAATTCCCTTAGCTTAATACTTAATTGCATTCTATTTTACGCGAATTTAATCACCTAAGTGGTCAGCTTTCTAGCGTACACTTGTACTCTGAACTGCTAGCTTATAAATAACGCCAGACTATTACAAAGAAAACCCGTAAAATAATTAAAAATATATCTATAAATTTAAAAAATATGATTAAAAACGCACATAGTCACATTAATAATTTAGGTACACCTTTGACTAATAACTCCGGTGATATTTATTTTTCTAATGACGATGACTTAGCTCAATCGAATTGTGTGTACTATGAGCAAAATAATATAGATGCACGATTACAAAATCATGACCAATCACATTTTGTTATTGCCGAAACCGATTTTGGCACCGGTTTAAACTTTTTAAATACGTGGCAACGCTTTAAAGACCACCTTGAGCGGATGCAAGTTCAAAATGAATGTGAAAAAAGCGTAAAACGCCTACACTATATTTCGTTTGAAAAGTATCCCTTAACATTAACTGACTTAAAAAAAGCATTAACCGCTTGGCCTACCTTAAGTTATTTTAGTAAGCAATTAACAGTAAACTACCCAATTAATTTAGAAGGATGCCACCGGCTCGAATTTAATAATGGCAGTGTTGTTCTCGATTTATACTTTGGTGATGCGCTTGAATCAATAAAAGCAATGAGCTATCCACAAACAGGTATTGTTGATGCTTGGTATTTAAATGGGCTTGAGCCAAGTAAAAATCCTGATATGTGGCAGCAAAGTTTATTTAACTCCATGGCTGATATATCAAGAGCTAATGCAACCTTATCGACTTTTACTGCCGCTGACTTTGTTCAACGAGGATTAATAGAGGCTGGCTTTAGCACTAAAAAAGCCAAAGATTTTAATCAAAGAGAAGATATGCTTATTGGCCAACTTAAACATGTTAATAACGCTCAATCACCCCCCGTTTATTTTAATCAAGATAGCAGCACTTTAAAAAACGTAGCGGTCATTGGCGGTGGTATTGCCAGTAGCTGTATTTTATACAGCTTGGCTAAACGAGGCATAACCAGCCACTTATTCTGCCAAGATGAAAAGCCTGCAATGGGGGCATCGCACAATGTGCAAGGCGCTATTTACCCTCACCTACAGGCTAAAAACTCGCCGCACAGTGAATTGTTTGCACATAGCTTTTTATACGCCAAACGCCTATATAACAACTTACTTAGCAGTGGTTTTAGTTTTGATTATGATTGGTGCGGCGTATTACAACACGCAGTGAAAAAACCTCTAGCTGATAAGCACGAAAACTTAGCACAAAAGCAACTGTGGCCAACGCAGCTAATGCGTAACGTAACCGCAGAGCAAGGCGATGAAATAGCCGGCGTAACGACAGGTTATTCAGGTGTGTATTTTGAACAAGGCGGCTGGGTTAACCCGCCGCAATTAGTAAACGCTATGCTAAGCGCTGCAAATAGCATAACCCCATTCAAAAGCGTATTTAACTGCAATATAAAGCAGCTTAAAAAAACTGATAGCGGTTGGTTTTTATTAACGAATGATGAGCAATTAGGCCCGTTTAGCGATGTAGTTATTTGTGCAGGTGAGCACAGCGATGCATTTGAGCAAACAAAAGCGCTACCTATAGTGGGCGTACGCGGTCAGGTTTCACATATTGAGGCAAGTGAGCAATCACGCAAACTTAAAACAGTGCTATGCCATAAAGGATATTTTACACCGGCTTATTTAGATCATCACTGTATGGGTGCCACGTTTGAAAAAAACACTAAAAGCCGCCAAGTTACAGCGATCGACAACCAATTAAACCAAGAGCAACTACTTAGCTTTTATAAGCAAAGTGAATTTGCCTCCACCCTCGGCAATATAACCTCGGCAAAAGCGGCTGTTCGCTGCACATTTATAGATCACCTGCCAATGGCAGGGCAATGGTGCGAGCAAAGTGATTATATAATGGCTTTTGCTAATCTACGTTTAGGTAAACGCTACCAATATGAGCAACTTAATAAACCACAACAAGGCCTGCACATTTTTACCGGTTTTGGCGCACGCGCGTTGTGTAGCGCACCGTTAAGTGCAGACCACCTCGTAAGCTGTTTAAATAACGAACCCCGCCCATTAAGCGAACGTGTAAGCCAAGCGATTCACCCTGCACGGTTTATAGTGCGAGATTTAATTCGTAATAAAATTTAAATGACATCGGTGCTTATTGAGGTAAAATAAGTACCAATAAAAGGAATTTATTACTCAAAGGACTCTAATGAAAACTTTAGCATTTTTAATAATATTGCTATGCACTCAATCGTTTAACGCACTCAGCCAAAACGTCACTGAAATCCCACTTCCTGAAGAATTTGTTACAACGATGGACGTAGCAAGCGAATACCCAATGGTACGCACTGGTTATTTAACGGATTCAATTTCTGATATCACTCGCTTTTATCAGCAAAAATTGGGGGAACCTTTAAAAATAAATGGCAATAATACATATCGCACTTTGTTTTATAATTACCAAGAACGTAAAGTACGTATTAGTCTATACCGCCGTAGTTATGTGACCGAGGTGAGTATAATGGTTGAATAAAAAGGTCTAAAAAAACACTCCCAGAGCAGCTAATTTTAATACTCAGTTAAGCATCGCACTTTAATTAAAGTATTTTTTGAAATTAGCTCATTTAAACTCTTTTTTACCCTTTAAAAATAATCCCCTACCCCAAGGTCTGTTTGTAAGCACATTACTTTTACTATTTATTGGAAGGAGTTAATTATGAGTAAGACCCTAATTATTGGCGCAAGCGGACAAATAGGTAAAATGACAACTGAGCTACTTTTAGAAAATGAGCAAAATGTTGTGGCATTAGTGCGCGACAAAAATAAGCTAAGCGATTTAAACAGCTCTTTTTTAACTATTGTTGAGCAAGATCTTGAAGGCGATTTTGGTGATGCAATGAAAGGCTGTGACCAAGTGATTTTTGCTGCTGGTTCTGGTGGAAGTACAGGCGATGATAAAACTGTACTCATTGATTTATGGGCTGCAACAAAAGCAGCTACATTCGCTAAAGAGCACGGCGTTAACCACTTTATTATGGTCAGTTCAATTGGTGCTGACGATCCAGATTCGATTCAAGGTGATTTAAAACCTTACTTAGTTGCTAAGCACATGGCTGATGAGCACCTAATAAATAGTGGTTTAAATTATACCATTGTTCGCCCAGGTACTTTGACTGACGATAGCGCTTCAATGCAAGTAACTACGCAGCAACCAAGCGATCGTTCAGAAGCTAAAATTAGCCGCGAAAATGTAGCCAATGCATTATTACATATTGCGACCAACTCATTTATTAGTAACCGCATTTTTAAGTTGTTCGACGGCGACAAGCCAATTAAAGCTGCTGTAAAATAAACGTTATTATTTAACGACGATTACTCCACTTTTACTAGTGGAGTAATACTTTTACACCTTGCCAACCAAGTTGCAGGGTTAATAACGTTAAAACGACTCTAAAAATACGCTTAAATTTATCCCCAGACATACTTTTAAGTAATTTAATTCCTGACCAAGTTCCTACAGCGCCACTTATTACCATAGCGATTACAAGCGGTATCCATTGCCAAAAACTAAAACCAACAGCGCCATAAATTATCGCTTTTAATAAATGCTGCACACTCATAATGCTCGAAAACGTTGCCGTAAATTTTAACTTTTCGTAATTATTTATATATAAACAGCTACCAACTAATGGTCCACTTGCCCCGACAAACATAGAAATAAAAGTAGTTATTCCACCGGCGACCATACGCCACACCTTAGAGGTTAATTTTATAGGTGGCTTTTTACCCCACAGTAAGTAAATAACAAAAATAGCGACCACTAACTTCATGGCATCAAGCGATATATCATCAATTACAAAACTTGATAACCCCGCCCCTACTAAGCCGCCTAACGCAAAATATACAAACATGCTTTTATCAATATGCTTAAAGCTGAGTAAAAGTCTATTTGCATTAGAGCCAAGCTGTACTAAACCATGCACTGGCACAACAACTGCCATAGGCATAAACGACGCCATAACAACAAGCAGCATTAATCCGCCACCAGCACCAAATGCAGCAGATATAAAAGAAGTAAAGCCAGCGGTGATCATTAACAATAAAAACAAAAATAAAGACATGCTGTCGGGAAATAAAAAATCCATAAAACTCCATTGCCTATTTAAATACTTATAAGTCGCAGTATTTAAATAATAAAAAAGGTACTACACACATTTATAGCCACTTTATCAGCCTCTATCTCAGGCTATGTACTATGTTGCGTTGTTTTTGCACTTTGTTTGCACATTTAACAAATATTATACATTCAACTTCATTACCGGATATTTTTGATGAAAAGATTTAACACACCAATTTTAACACCACTTGCAGTGTGTATACTCACACTGAGTTTAGCCGCCTGTAACGGTAGCGATGCTGAAAGTACAGTTGTAACTGAAACAACCACCGATGAGGGAACTACAACAGATACTTCAACTGATTTTGTTGTAGAAGTCGACCCTTTTAACTTTGAAAGCGATGCGCTCATTTCATCAATTACCACTCAAACATGTACGCTAAGTAACGGCGATGAAGCCTCATGCTATAAAATTGATATAGCAGGTGCGCCTTCAAATTACGAGATTGGTGTATTTTGCCCTCGAAATATCACGTCAACAGCTGACGAAGCTGGTATTTGGTTTGATGGCACCGGTGAGGTTTACGATATAACCGGTGACTTTATTTTAAATCTACCAACATTATATAACGATAGTCATTGGCAGCTATACGACGAAGGTACAGGCCTTGTAAATGTAACCGACACACAAGAATCGTGTGATGGCGCTGCACGCCCAAACGTAGAAGAACAATACCAAAACCACTGCGTAGAATGCTCTATTGATTATGTGGATGGCGGTATATCAGAGTCATTTTTAATTCCAATAACGCCTGTTGCAACCACTCAAAATAGCAGTATTGGTAACGCCAATGTGGGTGTTGCTCTCAATGGTGTTGTACTTGCTGCACCCGCCCCTGTTGATGCTATTTTAGGCGCATACACTATTGCCGCTTTTGATGATTGCGCTGGGCATATTAACTTAGTAGCAGGTTATCACTACCACGGTGAAGCAGGTTGTAGCCAAACACAAATTCAATCAGACGGTCATGCCGCCATGATGGGTTATGCACTCGATGGATTTGGTATATTTGGCATGCTAAACGAAGATGGATTAGAACCCACTGATTTAGACGAATGTAGAGGCCACACCGACGATACACGCGGTTACCACTACCACGCAGCCGATGTATCTGAAAACATGTTTATTGGTTGCTTTAAAGGTGCTACCGCAAGATAAGTCGCATTCTGGCTAAATAATTAACTGAGATACTAATGAAAATATTTAACGTAATAAAAGCACTAACCACTGGCTTTTTACTTGCTACCTCATGTTCAGCGCTAAGTCATGCAGGCCACGGTTCAAACGCGCCTTGGGAAGCATGTGAAGCAAAAGCCATTAACGAAGATTGCAGCTACACAAGCCATGATAAAAAAGCGACAGGCACATGCCAAGCAATGAACAAAGTACTTATGTGCGTTCGAAATAAGCCACTTGAAACATTAATAGACAAAGCAACCCAACCAGCAAGTGCTCAAAAGCAATCAGTTAAATCACTCGCTAAACTATAAAGTAAAATAACAGCTACACGCCAAAGCCTTAACGCTGTTTGTTAAGGCTTTTTTAATTACAAATTATTAGAAAGCATCACCTTTATCTGTTAAATTAACTTTGTGTATCAAATAATAAAAATAAAATTCCAAAAATGGAATTACACAAGCAAGGTACCAACGTGAGCGCCACATTTAAAATTGTTTTTAATGGTCAGTTATATCAAAATACTGACCTTACCTCTGCCCAAGAACAACTCAGCCAACTTCTTAATATTCCTCATAATATTGTTGTTCAGTTATTTGATGGAAAAGCTTACGCTTTAAAAAAAGACTTATCGAGTATTGATGCTGTTAAAACAGAATCCTCACTTAAAAAGCTAGGTTTGATTACTAAAGTAGAACCTCAACTAATTACTGTAATCTCTCAATCTCAAAATAATCAAATAGCACTCACTGAGCACAGTAAAAATACAGATAAACACATTAGTGAAAGTACTGAAGGCAAAAGTATCTCAGTACAAAGTGAACGCCTAGATACGGGCAAAGCCCCAAATACAGCTGCCGCTATTAAGCAAAGTTATAATAAATATAAACTACTGCGTAACACTTTAAAAAGCGCATTGTACTTTTGCTATAGCGCACTTTGTATTATTACCTTAATAGGCGTAGTGATCAGTGTTAATGCACTGAAAAACAACTTTGGCATTCTAAATAACGGAACTACAAACAACTTAAGTTACCAAAATTATAAACAATATTTGATTGATCAAAATAGCCTAAATCAACCAGCACAAAAAGTAACAAACGAGCGAACAGCTAACCCTACACAGCAAAAAAGTAATGAGTACTTTAGACGCTTTTCATCGCTAATAAATAGCTACGCGCAAAGTACCGGGCAAGCTGATATAAAAACGATGGGGGGTGACAAATTACAACAGCACCTGCAAGAGATAGACGACCTAGGCCCTAAAAATGAATTTTGGCAGCAACTGATACAACTTTCAAAAAGCTTAGATAACGATAAGCACGCAATAGGGATGCTCAATAATACTGACCCCGCCAAAGTACAATGGATAAACGCGGTAGATTGGATCAGCCAAAGCTATATTAGGCAACATCAAAACTCGCAAACTATAAACAACTCTCCTGTCGCTACCTACGAGCCAAGTAACCCTATACTTAATCTAACGTTGTTAATAAGTATGCTGTCGTTATTCAGTATTTTTATAATTGCGATAAAAATGAAGTTACGCGCAATTAGAAATACTTAAACTTTATTTTATAAATTCCATAAAAAAACCCGCAAATTTGGATTAACAAATTTGCGGGTTTCTTATGGTTTTCGAATAACGAGTTCAAAAACCTTTATTGGTGGAGCTGGGGGGATTTGAACCCCCGTCCGAAAAGCCTCGACCGTCGGTACTACATGTTTAGTATTGTCATTTAATTAACCTTTAAGTCCCGGACAAACACGGTAAATAAAGGCGAGGCCGCTTAATTTTAACGCTTCAACCCCGGCCAGGGTTTCCGTCGCGATCAGGTGTTAGGGTGACACTCCAAAATCCAGTCCACAAGAATACATGGAAGGAGCGCTAGCCAGCCTAAGCTGCTAGAGAGTAGTTATCGTCGTTTGCGATTACTTTAGGTTGCGGCTGTTTAACGAGGCAAACCGCACCTCGACATGCACCTTGGGCTTCTTGAATTCCGTCGAATCCTAATCAGCCCCTGAATTAGTAACTCAATTCAGAGCGTGCAAACAGTATAACTGAGTAAAGTACTGATACTCAAGGCCTAGTAACGCTTTATTTTAATTGTATGTGCCAATCGCGTGTTAAGTAACCAAAATTTAGTTTATGCAAGCCTATATAAACATTTACTTAACAATGTGTTTAACCTGTGTTCAAATGAGGAGTTAAGGTTTTTGCTATTTCTAAACCTTTAGTTGTAAAAAATAAAAATAATAACAGGCATAGAGTAGGGAATTAATAAATGTCGGTTTTTTCATTTGATAAAAGTACAGGGTTTGTCTCTTTAGAAAGTCACCCTATTGATAGTGGTTTTCCTGTTACAAGTACTCAGTTAACGCAAATGCTAGAGCAATCTGAGTTTAGTGAGTACGAAGCTGTTATTGCCAATATTGGAAAGCTTTTTGCGCCAACTAAAAATTATCAGGAAGTATCGCTTGTCGTTGCTAGAGCTGTAGATGCTTCAATTGTCATTAATATTGATGAAAAAAACATGGTCGCAGAAGCAACATTAACTACCGCTAAAGGTGGCGCACTTTTGTCTATGGAAGGCGCGCAAAAAGCACTTGCTGGTGCAGGTATTAAAAAAGGAATAAGTCCTCGTGCGCTTGATACCTTTTTAGGCCAGCAGTTTGAGCAACCAGCAGGAAGCTCTTACAGTGCCATAATTGCACATGGGCGCAACCCTAAAGAGGGCCGCGATGCTAAATTTGTGCGTTTATGCTCAACAGCCCAAGACCGAGTACTCAGCCCACAAGCTAAAGAAGGCGGTAAGGTTGATATGAAAAACCTTGGCGCTATTATCACCGTAAAACCTGGCACTCCCTTAATGCAGCGTATTGCAGCTACCCCTGGAGAAGAAGGCTATACGGTATTTGGCGATTCAATTAGTGCAAAACCAGGTAAAGATCACCAACTCCAGCCTTTCGAAGGTACAAAAGTAGATCCTAATAATCCTAATATGCTTATTGCCGACTGCAAAGGTGTGCCCGTTGCCCTACCCCGTGGTATGCGTGTAGATGACGTTTTATGCTTTGATAACGTAGATGTAAGTACAGGCCATGTTGATTTTGATGGTAGCGTAATTATTACTGGTGATATTAAAGACGGTATGCGTGTAAAAGCCAATGGTGATATTACGGTACTTGGTTTTGTAGAATCAGGAACTGTTGAAAGTAAAAGTGCGGTAACCATTATGCTTGGCGCAATTGGCCGAAAACGTGAAGGCGAGGAAGCATTTACATGCTCTATAACCGCTCAGCGAACTATTTCGATTGGTTATGCCCAGTACTGCAATATTAAATCCGAACAAGATTTATTTATTGAACGCCAAGCTCTGCATTGTGATTTGAGTGCTAGGCGATTAATACGTGTAGGCAAAGCAAATGACCCGCGAGGTAAAATTATTGGCGGTAATATTTTAGATGCTATGCGCATTGAAACAGGTGAGCTAGGCGCGCCAGCCGGTACTAAAACACGCGTATTTTTAGCACAACTCTGGTTTGAGCTTCGCCAAAAGCAAATACAAATCACCGATTTTGAAAAAGTACTTGCGACTAAAGTAACCGCTTTACAACAGGCTCGTGAAAAAGCGAGTAAAATTGCGAGTGCTGCTCAGCGCCAGCAATTCATGAATAAAATAACTGAAAATGAAAAGCATATAAAAATACGCTCTGCGCATATTCATCGTCAAAAACTACTTATTAAGCAAAAAATAGTGCAATTACTTGCCAGTAGTCGTTTAAAAGTAAATGAATTAATGCACCCTGGTGTGGAACTTAAAATAGCGAAAGATTCTAAACAATTTTCGCGTATTTACCCGCCCCACCTAGTTAAGCTAACTGAGGGTAAAATTACTCAGACGTTTTAGTTTCTTCGTCATTTTTTGTTTCAGTGTCAACTTCGGCATCAGCGTCGCCATCATCTAGCGGCGCTAATGGCCAACCACCTAATTGCTGCCAGCGGTTTACTATTAAACAATAAAGCTCAGCTGTACGTTCTGTGTCGTAAAGCGCTGAGTGCGCTTGGCTGTTATCAAACTCGATACCAGCCGCTCTACATGCTTTTGCTAATACAGTTTGCCCTAACGCTAAACCCGCTAAAGATGTTGTATCAAAGCTTACAAACGGGTGAAATGGCGTACGCTTAATGTTATTACGCTCTATTGCTGCATTTAAAAAGCCATGATCGAATGCGGCATTATGTGCCACAATAACTGAACGTTGGCACCCAGCAGCCTTTTGCGCTTTGCGTACTACTTTACATATTTCTTTAATGACTTCGTCTTCAGGTACTGCGCCACGTAATGGTGAAAACGGGTCTATACCGTTAAAGTCGATGGCTGCTTGCTCTATATTAGCGCCTTCGAATGGCTGAACATGAAAATGAACAGTATGATCTATGCTGAGCAGTCCTTCGTCATCCATTTTTAAAACAGAGGCTGCTATTTCTAACAAGGCATCTGTTTCTTTGTTAAAACCTGCAGTTTCAACATCAATAACAACAGGAAAAAATCCACGAAAGCGTTTTGCGAAAGGTGTTTGCTCAGTATTTGCCATAGTCTTCTTTGTTTATACGTGTAAGCTGACTATTATGTCAAAATTGATGCCCCCTAGGCTAGGGGATTTAAGTATTTATTGCTTTAAAATTGTAGGCACATAACTTGCTTTAACTTATAAGTTAGTTACGTAGAGAACAAACTAATCATTGCAGTCGTAAATTTGCCAAATTATTGGCATTCCCGGATAGCTGGAGAGCACCATGAAGTATAAGTTGTTATTTATTAGCCTTAGTATAAGTGCAGTGCTTTACAGTACTCACTCGCAAGCTGCTATGCGCCAATACACAGCAACCCAAGACAACTCCAACTGGGAAGTAGTTAAAACAACGCGCTTACAATGCCAATTAAATCATGAGGTTCCTTATTACGGTGAAGCTATATTTAAAGCTTCTGCAAGTAAAAATAAAAACTTAACATTTAATTTAGATATGGTTGTACGCCCAGATAACTACGCAATTGCAGGTTTAAAAGCAGTGCCACCTACATGGCGTGCAGGGTTGCCCGCTCGCGATATTGCAAATATGAAATTACTTAAAAAGTTTGATGGCGAGCTAGGCAATAAAACCGCATGGGAAATGCTTACCGAGCTTGAAAAAGGCTACTACCCTACTTTTTATTATCAAGACTGGCAAAACAGTGCCGATAAAATTGCCGTTGGTATATCGAGCGTAAACTTTAAACAAGCTTACTGGGCTTTTTTACAATGCCGTGATGAGCTACTCCCTTACAGCTTTGAAGATATTTCGTTTACTGTAATGAACTATCAATCTAACAGCAGTAAATTAACTAAATCCTCGCAACAGCGTCTTGATAAGATTGCTGAGTATTTAAAAAATGATGCAAGCATAGAGTCCATTAGTATTGACTCATACACAGATAGTTATGGCGGACGCTGGAATAACTTAGATTTATCGCGCAAGCGCGCCAAAACTATAAAAGATTATATGGTGAGCTTGGGTGTTGATGAAGCCAAAGTACAAACAACCGGTTTGGGCGAAAAACGCTTTGTTGATAATAACGATAACATTTTAAGCCGAGACAAAAACCGTCGTTTAATTATTCAAATAGAGAAAATGTAGTAAAGCTAATTTGTGTTTACTTTCTTTCGCTTTAAAAACTTATCACCAAATTGGAAAAAACCTAGACTAATTAAAATAATAACCGCACCAATTATTAGTTCTTGGCTTAATGACTCATTATTTAGCCAAGCCCCCAAGCCTAACGCAAAGCTAGGAGTTATAAGTGTAGTAAGTGATACCGTGCTTGCATTTAGGTTTTGCAGCACATGAAAATACGCCAAAGCCCCTACTAAAGATCCAAATATTCCTAGATAACCAATAGCCCACAATGATTTTGCACTCCAGTTTTGTATATGCAATTCACCATCTAATAACCACCAAGCAATAAAAAAGAGTGGGGTTACAAAAACCAATGCGCCAAATGTTGTTGCCATAGGATGAATCGCAATTTTCACGCGCTTGATCATCACACCACTTAAACTAAAAAAGCAGACAGCCATAAACACATAAAGTAACCCGAGCCCTTGAGTTTGCGAGTTTTGTACTTGGTTATAACTAACGAAATATAAGCCAATTAAGGCGCACGCTAACGCAACTAATTTAATCGGGCTAAATTTAGGTTCATTTAATAATTGCTGAGCAAGCAACCCCGACAAAATAGGTGCAAGGCCAAACATAAGCGAAATAATACCCGAAGGGACTGTTTTAGCTGCCATATAGCTCAACAACATACCGCCAAAAATACCTATACTCGAATAAAAATAAAGTAAGCATGCATTTTTGCTCCAAGGCACTCTAATATTTGTAATAGCAACAATTAACCCGCCTAAAAATAGCCCCACCAGCATCCGCATTAACACTGCAAGTGTTGGCGATACGGTGTCACTACTCCACACTATACCCAGTGGTGTAGTAGACCATATAAGAACCATTAAAAAATACGATACTTTAACTGGCACGTGCCATCCCTACGCTTTATATGAATGAATAAAACAAAAAACAAATTATACGCTCACTGCCGTGCTTTAGTACTTTTTAAACACTAAAGTCCTTAATAAATACAGTTGTAAATTGTAAGTTACATTTTAATAACGCTCTTTTATTACAAAACTATTTGAGATTTGAGCAACTAGTTATATCGTGCATGTATATTAATAATAATTAAGGTAATTAAGTGCTTAAAAATAAAACAACTGGAAGCATGTTAATTGTTGCAGGCACCACTATTGGTGCAGGTATGTTGGCATTGCCAATTGCATCTGCCGGGCTTGGGTTTAGTACTGCACTTGCATTAATAATTGCTAGCTGGTTACTAATGACCTACACCGCACTACTCATGTTAGAGCTACACCAATATGCACCACGCGATGCTACATTAAATACATTGGCTAAATTATGGCTTGGAAAACGCGGACAATATATTGCGAATTTTTCGATGGTTTTTTTATTTTATGCTTTATGCGCTGCTTATATTGCAGGTGGTGGTGCACAACTTCAAGCGCGTATAAATATAGGCTTTGATGTAAATATAGCCCCACAGTTTGGCTCTGTGATTCTTGCTGTTATTATTGCAAGTGTAGTAACGCTAGGCACTAGCAAGGTAGATAAATTAAATAGAGTGTTATTTACAATAAAAATTGTTGTATTAGCTAGCTTGTTTTACATGCTTACCCCTTATGTGCAAGGTAAGCACTTATTAGAGATGCCCGTAGAGCAAGGATTAATCCTTTCGGCTATACCGGTTATATTTACTTCGTTTGGCTTTCATGGTTCTATCCCCTCTATTGTTAAATATGTTGGTGTTGAAATAAAAGTACTGCGCAAAGTAATGATTGCTGGAGCCGCCCTACCTTTAGTTATTTATATTTTTTGGCAACTACTTAGCCAAGGTATTATGAGTCAAGCTGATTTACTCAACAGCCAAGGGCTTAATGGGTTTGTATCTAGCGTGGCAAGCATTGCGCATAACCCAAGTGTGGCAACGGCCGTTAAGTTATTTGCTGATTTAGCACTGGCGACATCATTTTTAGGGGTGAGTTTAGGGTTATTTGATTTTTTTGCTGATGCATTTAAAAAAGGTGACAATAAAACGGATCGAATAAAAACGGCCTTAATTACGTTTATTCCGCCACTTGGCTTTGCGCTATTTTACCCTCAAGGCTTTATTATGGCTTTAGGTTACGCTGCAATAGCACTTGTCGTGCTGGCTATATTTTTGCCTGTAGCAATGGTTTATAAACAGCGTACAACATCAAATAAAACAGGCTATAAAGTAAAAAGTGGGAATGTTGGGCTTGGTATAGCAGCTATATGTGGCATAACTATTATTGCTGCACAGTTTATGCAAATGGTGGGGCTTATTCCTGCTATTGGTTAAAGTTTTTTGTTTTAATTTAGATAATAAAAAACCGCACATCATCAGGTGTGCGGTTTTTTATATTAACTGCGTTTATTTACAAACGTCAGCTACAGCATTTGAAAAGTATTCAATATTTGAATGACTAACACCTGCAACATTTACGCGGCTAGAGCCAACAATGTAAATGCCGTATTCTTTTTGTAGGCGAGCAATTTGCTCTTTATTAATACCTAAGAAAGAAAACATACCGTTTTGGCGCTCGATAAACGAGAAATCTTGAGCAATATCTTTAGTTGCTAAGCTTTCTTTAATTAAGCTACGTAAGCCATTTATGCGGCTACGCATTTCATCAAGCTCAGAGTGCCATAATTGTGTAAGCTCAGTACTGCTTAAAATAGTATTAACAATGTCAGCACCATGCGCTGGCGGCATTGAGTAAATACTACGTACAACGCTTAGCATTACAGAGTTTGAAATATCTGCTGTTGCGCTGTCTTTTGCAATTAGTGAACATGCACCAATACGCTCGCGGTATAAGCCAAAGTTTTTAGAACATGAAGAACAAATAATTAGCTCTTCTACTGCATCGGCTAAAATACGTAAGCCACGTGCATCTTCTTCAAGTGAAGCACCAAAGCCTTGGTATGCAATATCAACAAGTGGTGTAAAGCCAACTTCTTTTGCAAGTTCGGCAACCGTATTCCACTGTGTTTCATTTAAATCCATACCGCTTGGATTATGACAACATGCATGCACTAAAACCACATCACCTTTAGGCACTTGTTTAAGTGTGTTGATCATTTCATCAAACAGTAAATCTTTATTTTCGTAATCGTAATATGGGTATTCTTTTACTGTTAAGCCTGCAGCTTCAAACAAACTAATGTGGTTAGCCCATGTTGGGTTAGTTACCCAAACAGTCGCGTCTTTATTGCAACGCTTAATAAATTCAGCTGCAACACGAAGTGCACCCGTACCACCAGGAGCTTGTGCAGTACGTACGCGGTTAGCTAGTAATGCTTGGTGTTCACCTAATAGTAACAGCTCCATTTTTTGGCAGTAATCTAAATTACCCGCTAAACCAATGTAAGATTTGCTCATTTCGTTTTCAAGACGAAACGCTTCAGCTTTTTTTACCGCTTTAAGAACCGGTGTATTGCCTTGCTCATCTTTGTAGACACCTACACCTAAATCAATTTTATTAGGGTTTGTATCTTGTTTATAGGCCGCCATAAGGCCAAGAATAGGATCTGTTGGTAATGGTTTTAATACTGAGAACATTGGCTATCTCTTATCGTTATTTAGGGGTTAGCTGTTAAGCTAAGCTTAACATAAAAGCACATCATATTGACTAGCGTTATTTACACTAGAAAGTGAGGAATTTTAATACAACATGCAATTAAAACGGCAAGCGTCTTTTCATCAAAAAAATCATTTTTAAAGGCTTCTGCATCTACAATACCAACGCATTCATTTTGTGCATTAAATAAAGGTAGGCAGGTTTCTGATTTAACTTTAGGATCGCATGTGTAGTATTCACCACCTTGTGATAAATACGCTTCAACGTTATTAATAATGCGGCCCTTGTGAGATAGCGCAACCTGTACGTTGTTACTGCCAGCCGCAAATGCTTGCGTTAAAGGAAACAACGGACGACTAGGCGCACCATGATAAGCCAGCTTTAATAGTTGCTTACCTTCAGGGGTATTAGTTGATTGATAAATACCATACCAATCAACGCCTGTTTGCTGCTCGATGTAGCTTACAATACTTTGTAAATTAGCTAGCTTGAACTGTGTTTGCTCATCATTTTTAAGATAGTCAGTTAATTTGAATGGCTCATCTTGTAAGTAGCCAAATAGACTACATGCACCGCCCTCACCAAGCTCAGGTATTTGATACTCCCAACACACATCAGGCAAAGCAGTGTTTGCTAAATGTAGATCAAGCTTTTCAAGCTCTGTTGAAATCAAAGCTGGATTAGCACTAAGTTGTGCTTGTTTTAAGTAAGAAGAAATCATTTGGCCATCCATACATCTAAAGTTTCGAGAATAATAGCATGGATATTTTTACAGAGCTAGCTCAACTTGTAGCACATTTCAACTTGGTTACCACTGGCGTTATAAGTGACTTTTTCGGCTATTTCTTCTAATAAAGACACCCCTCTGCCAAATTCGTTATTAGCCTTTGCCAACTCATCGTGCTTACTACTAAACCCTCGGCCTGAATCACAAATAATAAAATATAAACTGAGCGTGTCGGGGCAATAGCGCATATCAATAATAATCATGGCATCTGTAAGTTTAGCAAGGGCTGCCTCTCTCAACTCGTAATATCGAAAAAAGCCGTCTTCTTGTTTTTTAATTTCTGAGTTAAGGCCTAATACACCATGATCAAGCGCGTTGTTATACGCCTCAGACAACAGTAAAAATATATTAGAGCGATGAGTATTTAACCCCTCAACACTGCTTAAAATATTAACGACGTCGTACACTGGATCAGTTTTTTTTATTTGCTCTGAGTTTAAGCTCAAAGATAAATTAAAGGCTAAAGTAGAAAAGGCTTCCCGCTCTTGTTCCTCAGGAATTAAAGGCAGGCAGTTTAGTAAAACAATGCTTAAATCATCTTGCTGTTTAGTGCCATCGGCAAACTTAGTAACGTTAGCAACTATGTCTTCACTACTAATCATCGATTTACTTTTTAAGGTTTGTAAAAATCGCTCTTCCCCAAAAAATATATCCTCTTTGTTTGCCGTTTCTATAATACCGTCGGTTGCTAATACTAGGCGTGTATTACTATTTGTTTCAAAATGAATAACTTCATATTCAAACTCTTGTTCATCTAAAATCCCCAGCGCCATATGCTGCGATTCTAATGTTTGTTTTACATTACCGTCTTTATCTATTAGATACGCATCTGGCAGGCCGCCCATCCATGCAGAAACACTTTTACCTGATGCACTAAGCTCTATAATGGTTGCAGCACAAAACATATGCCCAGGTAGGAGGTTGTACAGTAGTGTATTTAGCTCGCTGGCAATATCGTTAACCGCCATACCTTTTTGTACCATAGTATAAAACACACGAGAAGTTGGTAATGCACCTATAGCCGCAGCTAGGCCGTGACCCGTAAAATCGCCCAACATGCAATACAAATTACCGATAGGACTTTGCGCTACTAAAAACATATCGCCGTTAAACATAGAGGCAGGTGATAAATTAAAATCTAAATACTCTTTAAACTTACCTTGATTTTCTAATGAGTTATTAAAAATATGTTCAATTATTTCGTGTTCACGTTCAATTTGATTATGATGATATTCAAGCAATTTTTTTTGCTGGTTAGCTTTTTTACTCAGCTCTCTGGTGCGAATATGTGCTTTAATTTTTGCATGCAGAATAACTTTTTCAAATGGTTTATGAATAAAGTCATCACCGCCTACCTCGAGGCAGTGCTCAAAACTTGCTTGATCTTCTAAGGAGGTTATAAAAATAATTGGTAAGTAAACTTCACTATACTGCTGCTTTATTTTTTCAGCGGCTTCAAAACCATCCATTACAGGCATTAAAACATCGAGCAAAACAACGTCTATTGGCTCTCTTTTAAGTACATTAAGCGCATCTAGTCCGTTATAAGCCACTGATATTTTATAACCTTCTTGCTCAAGCATTTTACTGAGTAAAATGCGATTGAGCGCCTGATCATCTACAATTAACACATGTATCATTAGCTAATATCAAACTTTTTATCAAAACGTGAAATTTGTAGAATTTTTCTAAGCTGTGGTTGGCAATTGCTTATTTCGATAGTTTTTACTTGGCTATCAATGGTTTTTTTCATGTTAAGTAACATGCCAAGTGCTGAGCTATCCATGTAGTCAGTCTCTCTTAAATCAATAATAACCTTTACAATTTTTTCACTCATTTGAGCATAAGCTTGGCGAAAAGATTGCACTAAATTAAAGTCAAATTTACCTTTGATTTGTATTGTTAATGTAGTGCCATCGACTGATTCATTCTTAGTTAAACTCATATTAAACTCCAATAATATTTCCTTTGAACTAAATATAACCTGTTAAAAGTATTTAGCAAAAAGAAAAACACACAACTTCAAATTTGCTATCATTTACGCCAATATTTAATTAATTTTTATCCATAAAGGTAAGGTATGAGTGATAGTCACTTAGTATATTCAACAAGTACGGGTCGCATTGACCAGCCAAAACCAGAAAAAGAGTTAGAGGCTAAGCTTTTTAAAGATGGTTTTATTCGCATTGAACGTCAAACAAAAGGGCGTAAAGGCAAAGGCGTAATGTTAGTTGTAGGCATTGATCCAAAAGATCACGATTTAAAAAAGTTAGCTAAAACTATAAAAAGCAAAATGGGCCAAGGCGGCGCAGTAAAAGAAGGCATTATTGAAGTGCAAGGTGATGACCGCGATAAACTAAAAGCCATTTTAGAAGCGTTAAAATTTAAAGTTAAAATTGCGGGTGGTTAACCCGCAATTTTATTAACTACTTACTTCGCTATTTGAGAGCTCACTTAACTTTTCATACAATTTTGGTAGTTCGTGCTCCGCAATGGGTTTACTAAAATAATAGCCTTGTACAATGAAGCAATTATTATTTTGTAGAAACTGCATCTGCTCTATTGTCTCAACTCCTTCGGCAACCACGTCTAGCTTTAACTTTTGCGCCATGGCAATAATAGCTGCAGTGATTTCCATATCATTTGTATCCTCAGGGATATCTTTTACAAATGAACGGTCAATTTTCAATATATCAACCGGGAATCGTTTTAAGTAACTGAGCGACGAATAACCAGTACCAAAATCATCAATAGAAATAGATATACCTAAAGCTTTAAGCTCGTGAAGTTGTGTAATTGCAGCTTCTACATTTCCCATTAGCATACTTTCGGTAAGCTCTAAATGAAGGCGCTTAGCCGAAACACCCGTCCTAATTATCATTTTACTCAGTGTTGAGACTAAGCTTGAGTCTTTAAACTGGCGAGCCGATAAGTTTATCGATATATTATTTTCTAAGCCTTGCTTTGTTAATCTTACGGCAAAATCACAAGACTCTTGAAGCACCCATTCGCCTAATTCAACTATAAGGCCTGTCGCTTCTGCAATAGGAATAAATTTATCTGGAGGGATTGCGCCTTCAGTTGGGTGGAACCATCTTAATAACGCTTCATAACCAACTACCTGATGAGTACGACTATCAACTTGAGGTTGGTAGTAAACTACAAACTGTTTTTCTTTTAGTCCTATACGTAGCTCATTTTCAATAAATAAACGCTCATTAGCAGCTGCGTTCAATTCCTGGCTATAAAAGTGGAATGTATTACGCCCTTTTGCTTTTGCCTCATACATTGCTAAGTCAGCATGTTTTAATAACTGATCCTCTTCTAGGCTATCGTACGGAGCCATTGTAATACCAATACTCGCGCTCACAATAACTTCATTGCTACCTAGTTTAATAGGTACATTTAGCGTTTTTTGAATTGTATTGGCAACATCAGTCGCGTGAGCTTGGCTTTCTATACCACTGAGCAACACTGCAAATTCATCACCACCTAAGCGCGCTATGGTGTCTTCAGCTCGTAAACGTTTTTTAAGTCTGTTTGCCACTTCAATTAATAATTGATCGCCTGCATCGTGGCCTAATGTATCGTTAATACGTTTAAATTCGTCTAAATCAAAGTAAAACAATGCAAACGCATAGTGCCCACGTTCAGCTAATGCCATTGATTTACGTAATTGCATTCTAAAGAACGTTCTGTTGGCAAGACCAGTAAGGGTGTCAAAGTAAGCAAGTTGCTCCATTTTACGCTGGCTTTCTTTTACAAACGAAATGTCTTGTGCTGATGCTACGTAACTGGTTATTTCACCGCCCTCTTCACGAATTGGTGAAACACTTAAAGACACCCAAATTGGCTCTTTATTCAAGCCCTGGATTAATGTATCACCGCGCCAATAATTACGGCTGCGTAAATCTATGTCTATGTCTTCAACTAAAATAGACATCTCTGAGGCAATAATATTCAGTAATGGCGCTCTATTAAAATGACTTTCTGGGTAGCCTGTCATTTCGAGCATTTTTGGATTTACGTATTCAATTACAAAATTCTCATCGGTGATCACAACGCCAGTGCCCGAGAATGCGACCGCTTTAGATAAACGGTTAGCTGCTTTTTCAGCAATTTCTTTTTCTGTAATTCTCTGGTTTAAGCCATCGATAAGTTTGCGAATTTCTACCGTCATGTCTCTAAATGAGCCATTAAGCGTGCCAATCTCATCTTTGTTTTCTGGTGGAAATTCTGTAGTTAATTGACCTTTGCCAAAACTTGTAACTGCATAAACCAAAGTATGTAAACGGCGAAGGACTAGTTGATAAAGCGCTTGATGCAGCAATAAGGCAACTAATATTGCGTATAAAATAAAGAGACCGAAAAACTTCAGTTTTAAATCTTGTAATGCAGATAACGTAGATGAACGCTTTTTATATACCCCTATGTACCAATCTAAGTCATCAATCTTACGAATATTGATAATATGAGCTTCGTCATTTTTTTCAAATGAATTTGCGTATTCAGGTAACTTCACTGCAATAACATCGTCAATAATCGACTGCAGCGCTGGGTTTACAAATTCGTTAGTAGCGAGTGCTTTATTATCACTACCATAGTCAGCTAGTAAGGTCGGATTTAAGTCTGGGTGTGCCAACAATTGCCCTTTGCTATCAAACACAAGTAGGTGTTTTTCTTTATCACCAACAGGTAAAAACGAAATAAGTTTGTTGAGGGAAATATCGCTCCCCGTCACACCTAAAAACTCATTATCAACATAAACAGGTACTAGTAGGCTAATAACCCACTTGCGCCATACTGTATCGTAGTAGACTTTTGACCATGCAGGCTCTCTTACTGTTTCAAGCGTGCTCTTAATCGATTTATAAGTTGAGCCATTCGTCGCTCTAAAACCAGCTGGTGCGTTCAGTGCCCAGTTTGGAGGAGAAACACGAATAAAATCATCATCTGTAATGAGATAAAAGTTAAAAAAGTCGTGTACCAGTGTAGGAGATATTATACGCCACAGCATCTCAGAATCATTAAATAGGCGTTTATAAAAAGGAGAGTAATTTTGCTGCGGTAAAAATGCTGCTGATAAGCCATCAGCCGAGGCACTTCGAATCGTACCGTCGCTATTAAACTGTAACTGTGATTTGTTGCTTAAGTTAATTGGTGAATTGGGTTGGAAAAGTTGCTGTGTCACTACGTTATTAGCTTGCTGCGCAATATTTATTTTTGTTTTAATGCGCTCATTAAATTGCTTCACTAATAAGTCTGTCGAGCTTTTTAAAATCTCATGTTCTTCAAAAACAAGTTGTTTCTCTTCAGATTTAAGCATTAAGGCAGCCGCACACACCCCTGCTATTAGGCAAATAGCGGATATGAGTAGCGATAGTTTTACACTTAAAGAATTCAATCCAAAACGCGATGGAGGGCGTCTGTAAACCACGGGTCAACCTTAATTATTAATAATTGTTATTATTTGAACCAGTTAACGAAATATACCAGATCCAGTTTCATATTTATAAATTATTTGTAAACTTTCTATAAAAACTAATATAGAGGAATAAATAGTACCCTAAGCTTATTTAGATCTTTATTGACATTGTTAGCAACTCTCCATACATTAACCGCATGAAAATATTTATCTCTCGCACTTTTTTTTCGTTTTTTAGCTTCTTTATATAGGAGAGGCTTCCCTGTTTGTGAGATAAAATCAATCGAATAGTAAAGCCTCCCAACCGGGAGGCTTTTTTGTTTTTGCTGTGTAATAACAGCTTACTTTTGGAATGAGGATACCAAAATGACAAATGATGTTTTAAATACCCTAAGACACGATATAAATGAAATAGACTCTGATTTACTCGTGTTATTAGCTAAACGCCGCCGCATTAGCCATGGTGTGGTTGAGTACAAAATTGCTAACAACAAACCAATTCGCGATGAAGCTCGCGAACTAGCACTTTTAGAAAAACTGATTGGTTATGGTAAATCACTAGGTTTAGATGCTTACTACGTAAATAATGTTTTCCAAACTATTTTGGAAGACTCTGTTTTACACCAACAAGCAATGTTACAAAAAAATCTGAATCCAGATGCCCTCAGTGAAACACACCGTGTAACTTACTTAGGTGGTCAGGGTTCTTATAGCCAACTAGCATGTCATAAATATTTTAGCCGCCGCCCGGGTAAATTAGTTGAAATTGGCTGTACATCGTTTGATGAAATAACAGGTAAAGTAGAAAACGGCCAAGCTGATTTTGGTTTACTACCCATTGAAAACACAAGCTCTGGTAGTATTAACGAGGTGTTTGACTTATTACAGCACGCACAAGTATCAATTGTTGGTGAGGTAACTCACAGTGTAGAGCATTGTTTACTAGCAAATCCAGAAACAGAACTTAGCCAACTAACAAAAATATTTGCACACCCACAACCATTTGCGCAGTGCAGCCGTTTTTTACAGGGCTTAGGTGACTTACAACATGAAACATGTGACTCAACATCAAGCGCACTACAATCGGCATTAAGCACACCAAATAGTGCAGCAATTGGCTCTGCACAAGCGGGGAAAAACGTAGGGCTTGAGGTTATTAAATCAAACCTAGCTAATCAAAGCGAAAACCATAGCCGCTTTATTGTTGTTGCACGTAAGCCTCTACAAGTATCTAACCAAATTCCAACTAAAACTAGTTTGATCATGTCGACAAAACAGCAAGCGGGCTCACTAGCCGATGCGCTAATGATTTTTAAACAGCACAAGATTAATTTAGTAAAACTTGAATCTCGCCCTACTCCAGGTAATCCGTGGGAAGAAGTTTTTTATGTTGACCTAGAAGCAAACTTAGCCGAAAGCCAAGTAAAAGAAGCGCTAGAAGAGCTTAAAGAGCACACCCAATATGTACGTATTTTAGGATGCTACCAAAGCGAGTCATTGCAGGCCGTAAGCGTTAATACTTAATAAGCAATTTTACAAATCAAAAAGGGCCAATATTGGCCCTTTTTAGTTAACCAGTACCAATCTGTATAAGTATTTGAGTAATTTAACGAATTAAGTCCCCATACTTAAGCAAACGGTATAACAAATATTAATCTAAAACTTTTGAATCATTCGCTTTATTTAATAAGCTTCGACTTTGCGTTAAAAAGTGTTCTGTAGAGTCAGAAAAGTAAACTTTAGCTTCAGCAAAAGAATCAATAAGCGCGGCTTTATCTCCCGCTTTTAATTTAGCTAATGTACTTGCAAAGGTATCTTGGTACTGTGCAAGTAGGTTCTCTACATCATCAAATTGTGCGAGCATAATATCTGAGTACAGCTCAGGCGACTGTGCAAACAAACGCCCGACCATCATCAACTCTAATTGATATATAGGTGACGAGCAACTGCGCAACTCTTCTAGCGTATGACTTTGTTTTGCTAAAAACTGTCCGTACACAAATGTCGTTAAATGGCGCATTACTTGAATAATTTGCATTGCTTCATCATGTTTTTTAGCATCAAGCTCAACAAGCTGGCAACCCCATACTTGTAACTGCTGTAATAAACCTTTTGCCGCTTGGTGCTCTCGCCCTTCACATACAACAACTGTTTGTTTTACCCAATGTGATATATCGGGCCCAAACATTGGATGTAAACCAACCACAGGGCCACTGTGCGCAGCTTTTAATGCTTTAATAGGCGATTGCTTTACCGATGTAATATCTACAAGTAAACAGTCTTCATCTAGTTTAGGTAACTTAGCAACGACAGCGTCTAATGCATTAATAGGTACGCTAATCATTACCAGCTTGGCACCTTTTAAAATACTTTTAGCATCGCTTTGCTGATCTTTATCTAAAATTTTAACTTCGTAACCTGAGCGAATAAACTGCTGTGCAAATAACTGCCCCATGGCACCTTGACCACCCACAATTACAATTGGCGAAAGCTCTGGCGCTGCGCATGCAAGTTTCGCTTGTTGGTTTTGATAGGCTTCTCGCATCATACGTCTTAGTATATCTTCAACGAGATCTGGGCTTACATTTTGATTTATTGCTTCTTGTCGTCTTGCCGCTAATAGCTCTGCTTCACGGACAGGTGCATGTAAAGGCGCGCCTGTTTGTTGTTTTATCTCACCAATTTTTTGCGTAATACCATTACGTTTAGCGAGTAAGGCAACAAGTTGTGCATCGCATTCATCTATACCTTCTCTTAGCTGTGCTAAATCACTTATGTCAGCCACGTTCGTCCCACCTTAAAAAACCAAATAACGTAAATATAAATTTACATAAAAGTAAACTAATCAATACGATAAATACTAACAGGATCAGCTAACTGAGAAAAGGTTAAAGCGGAAATTTTACTAATGAGGAATTGAGAATTGAGAATTGAGAATTGAGAATTGAGAAAATAATATTCTAAAACCAAAACGGGTTGCAACCCGAAGGATGCAACCCGTTTTTTTGCGTTGATAAACAGCGCGTATTAGTTAAGTTTTTCTCTAATACGTGCAGATTTACCAGAACGCTCACGTAGATAGTAAAGCTTAGCACGGCGAACTGCACCGCGACGCTTAACTGTTACGCTATCAATAAGAGGGCTGTGCGTTTGGAATACACGCTCAACGCCTTCACCGTTCGAGATTTTACGAACTGTGAATGCTGAGTGAAGACCACGATTACGCTTAGCGATTACAACACCTTCAAAGGCCTGTAGACGCTCTTTAGCACCTTCTTTTACTTTTACCTGTACAACCACTGTATCACCAGGGCCAAATGCAGGTACGTCTGTTTTAAGCTGCTCATCTTCAAGCGCTTTAATAATATTTTGGTTTACTTTTGCCATTATGTTTCTCACTTTCCTAGGTGTAACTGTCTTCTAGCCACAAGCTTTTTGGTACTCTTGCTGAAATTTCGCGAGTAATACCGCTTGCTCCTCAGTCAGAGCTAGGTTATGCAACAAGTCAGGACGTCGTAACCAAGTTCTGCCTAATGACTGCATAAGCCGCCATTTTGCTATCTCTTGGTGGTTGCCACTGAGTAATACAGCAGGAACCTGTTTGTCGTCCAATGTTTCTGGTCGTGTATAGTGTGGACAATCTAACAAGCCATCCGAAAATGAATCTTGTTCCGCTGACTGGTTATGACCTAACACACCTGGCACTAATCGCGCTACTGCGTCAATTAATGTCATGGCAGGTAGTTCGCCACCACTCAAAATAAAATCACCAATTGACCATTCTTCATCAACATATGATTCTATTATTCTCTCATCTATACCTTCATAGCGACCGGCAATCAAAATCAGTTTTTTAGAGTTAGCGAGTTCGCTAGCACCTTGCTGATCAAGTTTGCGCCCTTGCGGGGACATATAAATTACTTTAGCACCATCACCAGCTGCTTTTTTAGCTTCGGCAATCGCTTTTTTTAATGGCTCAACCATCATTAACATACCAGGTCCGCCCCCATAAGGACGGTCATCTACGGTTCTATGCTTATCTAAAGCGTAGTCTCGCGGATTCCAGCAGTTAAAATCAATTAAGCCATTTTTTACTGCGCGACCGGTAACACCTTGGTCTGTAATAGCGTCAAACATGTCTGGAAAAAGGCTTATCACCCCTACCCATAATGAACTAGTTTGCGTCATTAAAAACCAGGATCCCAGTCTACGGTAATTTCTCTTGCGTCGTATTTAACTTCTTTAATAACTGAATCAGTTAAAAAAGGAATCAAACGCTCAGCTTGACCAAATGCGTCTTTACTGTTTGCTTTAACAACCAGTACGTCATTTGATCCTGTCTCCATCAGGTCATCAACAATGCCTAAGCTATAACCTTTATCGGTTACAACAGACATGCCAATGAGATCTCGCCAATAGAACTCACCTTGCGGGAGTTCTGGTAAATGCGCTGCATCCATTGAGATTTCAGCATGGGTATAAGCCATTGCTTCGTCTCGGTCGTTTACCTGCGCAAATTTAGCGATAAAGCCTTTGTTGTGGCGACGCCAGTCGACCACTTCTAAGGACTGCCATTTACCTTGCTGCCCTATCAACCACGGGCTGAAATCGAAGATCCCTACGGGATCATCAGTAAATGAATGTACCTTAAGCCAGCCCTTTATACCATATGGGGCACCGAGCTTTCCTACGACAATTATTGATGAGGTGTTCTCTTGACTCATGGTTACACTTACGCCTATTAAGCCGCTTTACGAGCGTCTTTTACTAACTTAGCTACGCGATCTGAAAGAGATGCGCCCTGACCTACCCAGTGTTCAACACGTGGTAAATCTAAACGAATTTTTTCTTCTTGACCTGAAGCAATTGGGTTAAAAAAGCCTACTTTCTCGATGAAGCGACCGTCACGCGAGAAACGGCTATCCGCAACCACAATTTGATAGAAAGGGCGTTTTTTAGCGCCACCACGTTGCAAACGAATAGTTACCATACCGTCCTCTATAAAGATTGACTGTTTTCATTAATAAGATTTACTCCCCAGAATGGGGAGCTGGGGAATTGTACGAGTTTTTGGCAATAACGCAAGTAAGAAGTGAACCAAAAAGGCAGTTTAGTAGGTTAAACCGTGATCTCAACGACAAATAAGAGTTAAAGGTGTATTACATGCATAATTTATTCAACAAAAAAGGAGCTATTTGCTCCTTTAAATATGATTCGCTATTATTTTAAAAAGTAACTTAATGGTACTTTTTAAAATTTAGGACCGCCGCCGCCCATCATTCCAGGTGGTAACATGCCTTTCATACCGCGCATCATTTTAGTCATGCCGCCTTTACCTTTCATTTTTTTCATCATTTTTTGCATTTGCGTAAACTGCTTAAGCAACTTATTGATCTCTTGTACTTGCGTACCTGAGCCTGCTGCGATGCGTTTTTTACGCGAACCTTTAATGATTTCTGGGCGTGCGCGCTCTTTTTTAGTCATAGAGCTAATAATAGCTTCCATTTGGATAAATGTTTTATCACCCATTTGACCTTTAACAGCATCTGGTAAGTTAGACATACCAGGGAGCTTATCAAGCATTGACATCATGCCACCCATATTCTTCATTTGCTTTAATTGATCAGCAAAGTCGTCAAGGGTAAAACCTGCGCCTTTAAATACTTTTTCAGCAACTCGAGCAGCTTGCTCTTTGTCGACTTTCATTTCGACTTCTTCGATTAATGAAAGTACGTCACCCATGCCTAAAATACGTGACGCTATGCGGTCTGGGTGGAAAGGTTCAAGTGCGTCAGTGCGCTCACCCACACCCATAAACTTAATAGGCTTGCCAGTGATATGACGAATCGATAAAGCTGCGCCACCACGTGCATCACCATCGGTTTTTGTTAATATAACACCGGTAAGTGGTAATGCTTCGTCGAATGCTTTAGCTGTATTCGCCGCATCTTGACCTGTCATTGCATCAACAACGAACAAGGTTTCAATTGGATTGATTGCTTTATGAAGATCTTTAATTTCATCCATCATGTTGCTATCAACATGTAGACGACCTGCAGTATCAACAAGTACTACATCTATAAATTTCTTTTTAGCATGTGAAATTGCTGCGGTTGCAATATCAACTGGTTTTTGCGAAATATCACTTGGGAAAAAATCAACATCAACTTCTGCTGCAAGCGTTTCTAGCTGTTTAATAGCCGCAGGACGATAAACATCGGCACTTACTACAAGTACTGATTTCTTTTTTCGCTCTTTTAAAAACTTAGCAAGCTTAGCTACACTGGTGGTTTTACCCGCACCTTGTAGACCCGCTACCATTACAACGGCTGGCGGTTGCGCATTTAGACTTAGCTCTTCATTAGCCTCACCCATTGCTTTTTCTAGTTCTTCACGCACTATTTTTATAAATACTTGGCCCGGGCTTAAGCTTTTTGTAACTTCAACCCCAACTGCACGTTCTTTAACTTGTTTTACAAACTCGCGAACAACAGGCAATGCCACATCGGCTTCTAAAAATGCCATACGCACTTCGCGAAGTGTGTCTTTTATGTTGTCTTCCGTCAGACGGCCACGGCCACTGATATTTTTTAAGGTTTTACCTAATCGTTCTTGGAGGTTCTCAAACATGTAACGGTTCCGATAAGACGTTTATATCAATCCATTTAAATTTTACGGTTAATTTGATTTTTCAATTAACCTAGATTGACTTATTAAGTTTCAATTAAAAGTAGTATACCGTATATGGCGCCTTACAATATAGTGTTCAAGTGCACCTTGTTGAGTTTCTTTTTTTAAGGTCTATGCATTTGCTTTGCTATAAAATACAATGGCTATATAACAACAAGGATTATTTTGTCTCAAATTAAGTGGCCCAAGCACAATGCTGATTATTAGTTTAACTATTATTGCCAGTTTATTTTATGTGTTAGCAACGTCTCACGTGCTTTCACGCCTGTTTCATCAACAAGGCCCTAGCCAAAAAGTAACCGTTATTTTAAGCACGGTTGCTATAGTGGCGCATATGCTGCTGTTAGTTAACTCTGTTTTTAGAGCCGACGGTCAAGATTTAAGTATCGTAAACGTCGCTCTTTTGACCTGCTGGGTGATTGTAGTTTCGGTGACGGCTGTCTCACTAAAATTCCCTGCGACTTTATTGTTGCCCGTTGTTTATGGTTTTGGTGCCTTACTAACCATTGCCAGTTTATTTATTCCTCATCATATTTTATTACAAAGTATTAATATTGAGGTGGGTTTAGTAACGCACATATCCTTATCTTTGTTAGCCTACTGTATTTTAATTATTGCTACTTTATATGGTGTACAGTTTTATTTTATTGATAAACGTTTAAAACGTAAAGATTTAGCAATTGTGCACAGCCACCTTCCGCCTTTAATGGTTGTGGAACGCCAGCTTTACCAACTTCTTAATTTAGGCACTATATTACTCACATTTGCATTACTTTCAGGGTTTGTATTTCTTGATGGAATGTTCGCTAAAGAGTTCATTCATAAAACAATATTATCGTTAGTTGCGTGGGCTATTTTTGCCGTTGTAGCTATCGGGCATATGAAAAAGGGTTGGCGCGGTAAACCGGTGGTTATTACAATCATGGTCGCTGCATTTGTCCTCACACTCGCTTATTTTGGCAGCCGTTTCATACAAGAAGTGATACTAAATAAGTTTTAACTTGACTCTGCTTGCTCACTCTAGCTTAATACGCATTGATTTATAAGAAAAGGATCCATCGTTGGACGACATATCGACAAGTACCCTATTTATCATTTTAGGTTTTTTGGTGCTTTTTTCTGCTTATTTTTCTGGTTCAGAAACCGGAATTATGTCAATCAATCGTATACGCCTGCGACACCTCGCTAAAGAGGATCATCGTGCAGCTAAACGAGTCAGTAAATTACTTAGCCGTCCAGATAGGCTCATCGGTTTAATTTTAATCGGTAATAATCTTGTCAATATAGCAGCAGCCCAAGTTGCAACCATTATAGGTATTCGCCTTTACGGTGACCTAGGTATTGCTATAGCAACGGGTGTGTTAACTCTAGTTGTGCTTATATTTGCAGAAGTAACACCTAAAACCCTTGCTGCCCTCTACCCTGAAAAAGTTGCTTTTCCAAGTTCAATAATACTTAAGGGATTACTAAAAATTCTCTTCCCTTTTGTTGTGGTTATTAACTGGATGACAAACGGTATACTGCGGTTATTTGGTATTAGTGCCGCTCAAATCGACGAACACAGCATGAGTAAAGAAGAATTAAAAACAGTACTCAATGAGTCCGGTGCACTTATTCCTGCTCGTCATCAAAGTATGCTGACTTCAATTTTAGATTTAGAACAAGTTACCGTTGAAGATATTATGATCCCACGAAACGAAATTGTGGCCATTGATATTAATGACGATTGGAAACTAATTAGTCGCCAACTTACCCATGCACAACATACTCGCGTGTTGTTGTATCGCGATAACATAGATGATGCAGTTGGTTTTATTCACTCACGTGATGCGCTTCGTCTACTTACAAAAGAGCAATTTGATAAACCTTCTTTGCTACGAGCTGTACGTGAAATTTACTTTATCCCTGAAGGAACATCACTAAATACTCAGCTATTAAAGTTTCAGCAATCTAAAGAACGCATAGGCTTAGTGGTAGATGAGTATGGCGACATCCAAGGCCTAGTGACCCTAGAAGATATTTTAGAAGAAGTTGTTGGCGATTTTACAACGACGCAAACTCGTACGCCAAGCGAAGAAGTAGAAACACAAACTGATGGCTCATGTATTGTGGATGGCGGCGCTAACGTACGCGATTTAAATAAAGAAATGGGTTGGGATTTTCCGCTAGATGGACCTAAAACTCTGAGTGGTTTAATTGTTGAATACTTGGAGAATATTCCTGATGCAAATATTAGTTTGCGTATCGCGGGATATCCTATTGAAGTACTCGAAGTAAAAGAAAATATGATAAAACAAGTGAAGATACTGCCAAATAAGCGTTCTCGCTAAATAAAAAAGGAGCCAATTGGCTCCTTTTTTATATCCATTAATAACTATCTAGCCAAATATAAGACGTTCAAACCAACCTTTATCAAGCTCTTCTTCGCAGTGTTTTAATTGCGCACCATAACGGCTAGCTCTGTGCTTAACTTTGTTCGCAACACCCATTAGCCACTTTTTCTTTTTGTACGTGCCACGCTTATACCCACCCCAACCTTCATGATAATTAAGGTATTGTGCGTAAGCATCCCATTTAGATATTTTATTTACTTTATGCGTTTTATAAACAAACCACGCCATAAAGTCGATTGCATCGTCAAAGTCGTCTCTATCAGCACCGTTGTTGCCTGTTTCACGAATATAATCAGACCATGTTGGTGTTTTAGCTTGCGAGTAACCATAGGCATCACTTGCGCGACCGGTAGGAATTATCCATAAGAAGTACTCCATAGGCGGAGCGGCATCATGCTTAAATGAGCTTTCTTGGTACATCATACTCATGAGTACATGCTTGGGAGAACCCCATTTTTCTTGTGCATCTTTTGCGTCGAAATACCAATCTGGCTTTTCTTCAAAGATTTTACATAAATCGTTAGGTTGCTTTGGAGGCGCTGTAGCACAACCGGCTAAAGTAATGGCGAGAGATAGGATAATTGCATTTTTTTTCATTTTTCTAAGATCTCACAGAACTTTTTTATAAAGTGTGGGTCTGACTCAATGAATGCAGCAGTACAGCATTAATTCATCCCTGAATATATTTACGCAGCCAACTTAGGCTGCGTTTTTTTGCTTAAATGTTGCTAAATACCAAGGTTATTTACCGTCAAAATACGCATCTAAAAACGCGGTAAATGACTGGGTATCTGCTTGCTCAATTGCAGCTTGTGCTTCGTTAGACTCTACAACTTGTTGTTCCAGCCAAGGCTTTAAAAACTCGCTGTAGTCAGTATCTGCGTGGCTTTGCTTATATTTACTAGCCAATGCTAGTGCAAAGTGACCGTTGTCTAAACCAGACTCTTTTAATTGTGACACGTAACGTCCAGAGTAAGTAAGCTCTGGATTATGTATCCACGTTGCCATGCGCTTTATAGTATCTGAGTAATAGTTAACACCATAAGCATTATCCATCCATTTAGCGACATCAGTAAGCTGGGTAAATATTTCATCGCCCCACGACTGAAGGCTACGCTGTGTGTTATTAAAGTTAAGCATTAGCCCTTCTTCTCGACCTTGGTTTACTACTGTGTCGAGATTTTCAGTACTACGCGCTTGTTCTTTCCAATCCATTGGAGCTGAATCTTTTAATAAACAATACGTTAAAAACACATCTAAAAAGTGAATTTGTTCAATATCAATACCAACTTCACTAAACGGGTTTACGTCTAATGCGCGAATTTCTACGTATTCAATGCCAGCTCGAAGCAATGCATCCGTTGGCGTTTCACCACTTTTTGCATTACGCTTAGGACGAATTGGCGAGTAAAATTCGTTTTCAATCTGCAGAATATTTTTATTTAACTGCTTAGGGTTTTCACTCTTGTAGTCATCAAGATCACCATAAATTTCTGATGGTGTGTTGATTGCTTTTTTAAGGCCCGCTACATATTCATCTAACGAGTTATACATTACGCGTAGTGACGACTGCGCGCTATTTGTATAGCCTAAATTACCTAAACGCAGTGCTGTACCAACTTCTAAGTAAAGCGTGCCTTTACCTAGTTTTTTAAATGGTAAGTCGGTTTTTCGCCCTTGCAAAAATGAGTTACACAATGCTGGCGATGCGCCAAACATATAACTTATTAGCCATAGTTCGCGTTTAAAGTTACGAATAAGCGCTAAATAACCTTCTGAGATAAAATCTTGAAGGTTTGCCTTGCTTTTTTGTAACGAATGAAGTGACTGCCAAAGCGTATCTGGAAATGAAATATTAAAGTGAACACCCGCAATTGCTTGCATCATACTACCGTAACGATTTTTTAATCCTTCACGGTATAGTGTTTTCATTTGGCCTGTATTTGAACTACCAAATTGAGCTAGCACTATATCGTCTTGGTGCTCAATAAAACACGGCATGCTAATAGGCCAAAGCAGTTCATCACCCATTTTTTCTAGAGTGAACTTTTGAAGGTCTTTTAATTGCTTAAGTGTTTGCGTTGACGATTCACTAACTGGAGTAATAAATTCAAGTAAAGACTCAGAAAAATCAGTTGTGATATGGCCGTTAGTTAACGCACTGCCCACACCTTTTGGGTGACCTTGAGGTGATATAGCGCCATTATCTTGTATTCTCAGCGACTCTCGCTCTATGCCACGTTTAATGCCTTTAACTGCATGTTGGTGCTCATTTACTGATAACGCTTCAAGTGCGTTAGCTAAATCATGTGTTGTCAAAAAATCTTTCCTCGGGCCACGTGGCTTAATCATAAGGTTATGGGGGCTAATTACTTAGACTCAAGATAAATACCAATTTTATTGAAAATATGATCATTCTATCGCATTAAATAGCGCACTCACTGCGTTAAAAATTATTCATATAGAACAACTATATGTCATAATTTTCGTCTTACTATTGTGCTATTTTCTTAACGCTATAATAGATCACTTATTTAATGCAACTGTTATAAATTGCTAAGAACAATATAATTTTTCTAAGTTAATAATTATTTACCCACTCTATACATGCGTTTGATATGACCAACATCATTATATTAAGTCGTAATATTGCCATTGCTCTGGGCATTATACAAATGCTTTAAATGCGTATTTAAGTATAAATTAAATACGCAAAATATAAGCCTAAAATAATAGACCGGAACTTGTTTAAAATGAGCTCAATTTAGCTATCCGACATTTAAATTTGATCTAGATCAATAAACGCAATTATTTGCCTTATGAGCATACAAGGAATGACGCTATTTTTTGCTTTGTAGTGTGTAACCAATATAATGACAGCAACAATAAAGGATGATAATAAACATAATGCACAATGATAAAAGCTTAAAAAATGAAGAAGTATACTTTGATGAGTCACAAGAGCTTGTTTCTACTACCGACCTCAAAGGTGTAATAACATACGTCAATCAAGAGTTTTGCTCTGTGGCAGGATATAGCGCACAAGAGCTTATCGGTCAGCATCATAATATTGTTCGTCACCCTGATATGCCAAAAGCTGCTTTTAAAGAAATGTGGGCAACATTAAAAAAAGAACACTCGTGGCGTGGTATGGTTAAAAATCGCTGTAAAGATGGCCGTTATTATTGGGTAGATGCCTTTGTAACACCCATTTTTGAGCATAGCCGACTTGTTGGTTATCAATCAGTAAGAACCAAAGCGAGCTCTCAACTTAAACAACGTGCACACGCTCTTTACAACAAAATAAATACCAACAAATCATCATTTAATCTGCGAGAACACACGGCGATAAGACAAAGCATCACATTCATATGCCTATTATTTTGGCTAATTTTTACTGCTGTTGTTGGGTCAATTACTATCGCTGCAATTAGCCTATTTATTTGCGCTTTAGTTATTGTGCTAAATTATGATGAACTGATTATTACCCCTAAAATATTACGCGAACAAAAAGCGCAAGCCGATTCAATCTCTCGCTATATTTACAGCGGCCACACACCGCATAGCGTAAGTGATTATAGAGAGCAAATGCTAAGCGCAAAGTTGCGCACGGTTCTTGGCCGTATGAAAGACTCTACATTAAGCTTCAATGGCATTGCGACTGATCTAGATAAACAATCTACGCTTACTGAAAAAGGCATTTCTTCGCAAGGTGAGCGTTTAGAACAAATTGCATCAGCGATGACTCAAATGAGCTCTACCATTGGTGAAATATCGGTGAATACCGCTCAAACAGCTGATAAAGTGAATAACACCCACCAAAGTTGCTCTGAAATAAAAGACCATATTGCAGATAATAGTAAAATGGTATCTGATTTAGCTTTTCAAGTAGAAAAGGCTGCAACCACAGCCACCAGCTTAGCCTCTGAAGCAGATAAGATTGGTAAGGTAATGAGTGAAATAGAGGGAATTGCCGATCAAACTAACTTACTTGCCCTTAATGCAGCGATTGAAGCAGCTAGAGCGGGAGAGCATGGTCGAGGCTTTGCTGTAGTCGCCGATGAGGTAAGGACTCTTTCGTCACGCACTCAAAATGCTACGACACAAATCCATAGCTCTATTAAAGAAATACAAGACACTTTATTTAGCTGGTCCAAAGTAATGCAAAGCACTAAAGCACAAGCCGATAACTGTGTTTTGACAACCGATAAAACCCAAGTTGAATTAGAGGGGATTTTTATCCAAATCAGTGAAATATCTCACTTGGCAATACAAATATCATCCGCTGCAGAAGAGCAACAAATGGTTAGTAACGACATTAGTAATAATGTTTCGCAAATTAAAGACTTTGGAGATAACAACTTAAGTTTAAGCTTTAATGTGGCGAAAGGAGCTGCTGAACTTGTTGAAGGTTCACGTAGAGTAAACGATTTATTACTAACTTTTAAAGTTTAACAAACATAAAAAAGCCGCTATTTTAGCGGCTTTAGAGTTTAATTATTTACAATTAGCGTTTGGTAAATACCAAAGCGTCGTCATTTGCATCAATAACAATCACGCAACCAGGTATGTAGTCTCCATTAAGTAGCTTTTGGGCCAACGGGTTTTCAATCGTTTGTTGAATAGCCCGCTTAAGCGGACGTGCACCGTAGACAGGATCAAACCCACTTTCTGCAATTCGCTCAAGAGCCGCATCACTTATTTCAAGCAGATACCCCATCTCTGTTAAACGCTCACGTAATTTCATTAACTGAATATCAGCTATTTCTTTTATGTGCTCGTTAGCTAATGGGTGGAACACGACCGTCTCGTCTATACGGTTAATAAACTCAGGCCTAAACTCATTAATTAATACTTCCATTACTTTAGCTTTAAGGGTCGTATAGTCATTATTACCAGCTTGCTCTTGGATAATATCTGAGCCTAAGTTTGAGGTCATGATAATAACGGTATTTTTAAAATCAACCGTTCTACCTTGTCCGTCAGTTAATCGACCATCATCTAATACTTGCAGTAAAATATTAAACACATCAGGATGTGCTTTTTCTATTTCATCAAGCAATATAACAGAGTAAGGCTTACGACGTACGGCCTCGGTTAAATAACCGCCCTCTTCGTAACCCACGTAACCTGGAGGTGCCCCCACTAAACGTGCAACTGAATGTTTTTCCATAAATTCAGACATGTCGATACGCACCATGGCATCTTCGGTATCAAACATAAAACCAGCCAATGCTTTTGTCAGCTCTGTTTTACCCACACCTGTTGGGCCTAAAAACAAGAAAGAGCCAATAGGACGATTCGGATCAGCAAGCCCGGCACGCGAGCGGCGTATTGCGTTAGAAACAGCAACAACCGCCTCATCTTGCCCTATTACTTTACTGTGTAACTTATCTTCCATTTGCAGTAGCTTTTCACGTTCACCTTGTAGCATTCTTGCAACAGGGATACCGGTCCAGCGAGACAGTATTTCAGCAATTTCATCCTCACCTACTTGGTTTTTAAGCAGGGTCATTTCTTGCATTTCGGCTTGTGAGGCTAAATCAAGTTTTCGTTCAAGCTCTGGAATTCGCCCATATTGCAGCTCTGACATACGCTGTAAATCACTTGCTCTTCGCGCTACATCTAAATCTAATCTTGCTTGTTCAAGCTCGGCTTTAATTACTTGCGTGCCTTGAAGTGATGCTTTTTCAGCATTCCATATCTCGTCTAGCTCGCGGTATTGGCCGTCAAGGTCGGTGATCAATTCTTGCATTTCAGCTCGACGTTTTTGACTTGCTTCGTCTTTTTCTTTCGCTAGCGCGTTATCTTCTAACTTAAGTTGGATAATACGGCGTTCAAGCTTATCTAACGATTCTGGTTTTGAATCAATTTGTAATCGAATTGAAGAGCCTGCTTCGTCTATTAAATCAATCGCTTTATCGGGTAACTGACGGTCGCTAATATAACGGTGGGATAACTGCGCCGCAGCAACAATCGCGGGATCAGTAATTTCTACTGAATGATGTAGCTCATATCGCTCTTTTAGGCCTCGCAATATTGCGATGGTATCTTCAACCGATGGCTCTTCAATAAGTACCTTTTGAAATCGACGCTCAAGAGCTGCGTCTTTCTCTATGTATTTACGATATTCATCAAGCGTGGTTGCGCCAACGCAGTGTAATTCACCGCGTGCTAATGCTGGCTTTAACATATTGCCTGCATCCATTGCGCCATCACTTTTTCCTGCACCCACAATAGTATGTATTTCATCAATAAATAAAATGACTTGGCCTTCTTCTTTAGCCAATTCGTTTAATACTGATTTTAGACGTTCTTCAAATTCGCCACGATATTTAGCACCCGCAACTAACGCACCTAAATCAAGTGATAGTACGCGTTTATTTTTTAATCCTTCAGGTACTTCACCATTAATAATACGCTGTGCTAACCCCTCAGCGATTGCTGTTTTACCAACACCCGGTTCACCGATTAATACAGGGTTATTTTTAGTACGGCGTTGTAATACCTGAATCGTGCGGCGAATTTCGTCATCGCGACCAATAACGGGGTCAAGCTTACCTTGCTCTGCTCGCTCAGTTAGATCAATCGTGAACTTTTCAAGCGCTTGACGTGTTTCTTCGGCATTTGGGTCATCAACTTTTTGGCCGCCGCGAATCGCTTTAATTGCAGTTTCAATTTTGGTCGAGGTAATATTTAACGACCTAAATATATCGCCAAGTGGACCTTTATCATCGCATGCCGCCAGTACAAATAATTCACTTGAAATATATTTGTCTTTGCGTTTTTGCGCGTACTTATCACATAGATTAATAAGTGAAGCCATATTATTTGATAGCTGAACGTCACCACCGACACCTTCGACTTTAAATAATTTTTCTATTTCTTGTGAAAGCTTGGTGTTGAGTTCGTCAGCGCTGACACCCGTTTGTGCAAATAATGCACGTACACTAGAGCCACTTTGCTTTAGTAGTGAATACATTAAATGTACGGGTTCAATAAATTGATGATCGCGGCCAAGGGCTAGCGATTGCGCATCAGAGAGCGCAGATTGAAATTTACTTGTAAATCTATCTAAACGCATGGTGTTACCTATTAAATAATCTAATTGCTTAATTAATGGGTATGTTTAGGTGTTTGTTCAAGGTGTAGGGGGAAATATAATGATTAAAGATACTAATTACTTGCGCCAGATCAAACTTGCCATACGTCCGGTTTGTCCATCCCGTCGATAAGAAAAAAATAAGTCACTTTGAGAGACTGTACAATAGTCGCCGCCTGTAATATTTTTAACGCCTTGCTGGGTAAGGAAAGTACGCGCAATGCCATAAATATCAGCAAGATACTTGCCATTAGCTTGTGGTGTAAATGCTTGAATAAATGAAGAAGACCTTTTTTGAAATAACTCAAGCACTTCAGCCCCAACCTCAAATTGAGTTGGCCCAATTGCAGGCCCTAGCCACGCACTTATGTTTTCATACTTTGAGCTAAAACATTCTAAAGTATTTTTAATAATTCCCTGCTCAAGCCCTCGCCAGCCGCCATGTATAGCTGCAACTTCCTTTTCATCATCACTCACTAATAAAATAGGCAAGCAATCGGCAGTCATTATAGCCAAAGGCTGATTTAATAACTGAGTATAAAGCGCATCAGCATTGTGTAACTCATCAAAATCAAAATGCTCATCAACAATAACAACATTAGAGCTATGAACTTGATTTAGCCACACGGCAGGTTTAGGTAGGAGATTTGTTAGTAATGAGCGGTTTTTTGATACATGATTTTGATTATCACCAACATGGAATCCCAAATTAAAACTTTTAAATGGGATTTTTGAAACACCACCTCCACAAGTAGTACTTAACGTTCCTACTTTATGAAGGTTTTGCCATGTCGCTGACAATAAGTGCATTATCTATCGATATCAGGATTGGCTTTAGTATCTTCACGTAGTGCATGTGTCATCGCGACCATATCGTCTGGGATAGGTGCTTGCCATGTCATCATTTCACCGGTGATTGGGTGCGCAATACTCAATTTTACAGCATGTAGTGCTTGGCGTCTAAAGCTACGAAGTAACTCAAATAACTCAGGTGTTGCACCTTTAGGTGGACGCGGACGGCCGCCATAAGATTGGTCGCCAATTAGCGGGTGATTTAAATGTGCCATATGCACACGAATCTGGTGAGTACGACCTGTTTCCAAGCGCAGGCGTAAGCGTGTATGAGCACGGAATTTTTCAGCAACACGGTAATGTGTAATTGCCGGTTTACCCAGTTCATGTACTGCCATATGAGTACGCTGAGTCGGATGGCGGCCAATTGCTTTTTCAACCATACCACCTGCGGTCATAGTGCCATTACACAGTGCTTCATATTCACGCGTGAAGTTTTCACGCTTTTGTAGCGCTGTTACTAAATGCGTTTGTGCTGGAATCGTTTTAGCTACAACCATTAAACCGGTCGTGTCCTTATCTAAACGATGCACAATACCTGCGCGCGGCACGTTAATTATTTCAGGGTAGTAATGTAGTAATGCGTTTAGCACTGTTCCATTAGGGTTACCCGCACCAGGGTGAACCACTAGGCCCATTGGTTTATTAATTACCAAAATATCATCATCTTCATAAACAATGTTTAATTTGATATCTTGTGCTTCGTATTCGCGTGGTGCTTCAATTGTTGTTTCAACACTTACAACTTCACCACCTAGTAGCTTTTCGCGTGGAGTGTTGAAAATTTCACCGTCTACAGTGATTTTATCATCCAAAATCCACGTTTTTATACGAGAACGTGAATAATCAGGGAACAATTGTGCTAATACTTGGTCTAGACGTTTACCACCTAATTCGGTTGGAACGTCGGCTTGAAGAGAAATTTGCTCTGACATTAGTAACTTTACCCAATTTACCAGTGCAAGCTTTGCTCGACTGGGTTAGAATCGCTTTTAATAAAAGCATAATATAATACGCATAGTTTACTCGGTTTTACCGACTTGGCCTAGCCGAAGACATCGAAGGTAACAAATAAAATGATAAATAAAATAGGGAAACGTGCATTTGCCATTGTTTTTTCAGTTTCTGTACTTAGTTTAGGTGCTTGTTCGTCTGCTCCAGACCAAGAAGACATTCAACGTGTACCGAATAAATCTGCACACGCTTTATATGAAGATGCAAAAGAAACACTAGATTCTGGTTTATATGCTCGTGCAATTGAGCTTTTGAGTGCAATAGATTCTCGCTACCCGTTTGGCCCATTCTCTAAACAAGTACAAATGGACTTAGTGTATGCACATTACCAATCAGGTAATACTGAACAAGCACTTGCAACCATTGACCGCTTTATTCGCTTAAACCCAAACCATAAAGACCTGGATTACATGTATTACATGCGTGGTTTAGTAAACATTAAAGCTGATAAAAATGCGTTCCAAGAATACTTTGGTGTAGATAGAGCCGACCGTGATGCTAACCGTACTCGTGTTGCATTTACCGATTTATCAACACTAGTAAAACGCTTTCCGAAAAGTGATTACGCACCTGAAGCTAAGCGTCGCTTAGTATGGCTTTTAAATCGTATGGCACGTTATGAATTAAAAGTAGCCACTTACTATTATGAGCGTGAAGCTTATTTAGCTGCTGCTAATAGAGGTAAATTTGTTGTTGAACATTACTCACAAAGCAGTTACTTAGATCCAGCGCTTGAAATGATGGAAAAAAGTTACAATCAATTAGGCTTAACTGAGCTTAGTGAGCACGCAAAGCAAACAAGAAGACTAAATAAAAGAACTAAATAAATAATAAAGGCGCTTACTAAGCGCCTTTTTACTACATAGAAAAACAAGCTTAAATCGCTTCTTCATCTTCCTCAGCAGTACGAATACGTATTACACGCTCAACATCAGTGACAAATATTTTACCATCACCGATTTTTCCTGTTTGCGCCGTTTTTACAATAACTTCAATTGCACGATCTACATTTTCATCAGTCAATACAATATCAAGTTTAACCTTAGGTAAAAAATCCACCATATATTCTGCGCCACGGTATAGCTCAGTGTGACCTTTTTGACGTCCAAAGCCTTTAACTTCGCTTACCGTCATACCTGTAATACCCACGTCAGACAGTGCTTCACGCACATCATCTAACTTAAAAGGTTTGATAATTGCTTCTATTTTTTTCATATTAATTACTTTTGAAAGCTCCAGTTGTCTCGATTTTAGACAATCATGATGCTCATAGCAAACAAAGCGATTGAATTACGGTGATAAAACAACCGATCATGGTATAATTTATTGTATAAAAATAGCGATACTTAAATGACTAGCAGTAAATGAGATTAATATGAAAAACAAACAAAACGGATTCACTCTTTTAGAACTCATGGTAACCGTTGCTATCGTTGGGATCATTGCATCCATTGCTATCTGGAATAGCAGCGATATGCTAGAAGAAAATAGAGCTGAGAATTTTTTGTTGGAATTAAAAAGAAGCATTACTTATGCTCGCTCTCAAGCAGCAAGTACGGATGAAATAGTAATTCTATGTCCCGCACAAGAAGGCGCTATTAAACAAGCCAATGATGAATTTGAATGTCAACAAGAATGGGACACGAATAAAATCATTGTTGTTTTTGTTGATGCTGATAACAATGGAAGTTATAACGTAGCTAACGATGCCTTGCTGAGAGTTATAGAGGATATTCCTGCAACTGATAGCCTTAGTTATAGTGGTGACGAGACAAGTCTTCGTTTTAATACTAGTGGTCGTATTACAACAAATCCTGGAGACTTTATCTATTGCCCTAATAATGATAATGAAAATAACAAAGCTTTAACAGTATCTCAATCTGGTACTTCTTTTTATACTGGTGATACAGCTCAGACTTGCGATTAAAAAACATACAAATTCATCTTGTCATATTTGTATCATTTACTAGACTGAGTTAATCATTTATTAACTCAGGTCTTCAAGGATGAGATTATCAATATCAAAAAACAAGGGAGTGACACTTCTTGAATTAATGGTTTCGATTGCTGTTGTCAGTGTAATCAGTCAATTATCGATGTGGTTTTATCCAGACTTCTTGGCTAAAAACCGATTAGATGACCATGTGAATCTACTACACCGAAATATAAATTATGGCCGCCTTTACGCAATTGAAAATGGTACCTACGTCACGCTTTGCGCACTAAAAGGCAGTCAATGTACAAAGGATGAGTGGGATGGTCAAATGTCACTATTTATCGACAAAGATAAATCAACGACTCTAGATGATGATGAGTTGCTCTTAAGCACTTTCGAGGATGTTCATGATGCTGATACTTTAGAGTATCCGCGCAACGCCATTACATTTCGTCCAGATGGCTCTTTAAATGGTTTTCAAAATGGAACTTTTATATATTGCCCCAATAGCAATAAAGCCAATCTCGAAGGATTGGCTTTATCTGTAAGTCAAACAGGTAGAATTCGCATCAAATCAACTGATAAGTGTCAGAAGAAGTAATCTTGGCTATCGACCCCAGCAATAGTCAACATCTGAGTCTCCTTTAGACCCTTTTGCACCTTTGAGGCCTGTGTCAGTAATTGTAAGCTCTTTACAATCATTATCGCCTTTTACAACACCGTCTATAGGTTTAGCTGTAATAGTGAAGGTATTGCTATCGACTACACTTATAGATAGTTCAAAATGGCCATTTTCGGTTTTACTTTGCAATCCTAAATCAGTAAATGTCTCTGTATATTCCCTATTATCGACAAAATACTGCTCCTCCTTGTTTGCAGCATCTAATAATGCTGCAGCAGCTTCAGCGCGCGAAGCCCGCTTTACATATTCAGTATAGTTAGGCAGCGCAATTGAAGCGAGTATGCCGACGATAGCAACGGCTATCATCAGCTCAATTAAGGTAAACCCGTGTTGTTTTTTCATTTAATTTCCTTAATTATTAACTTCGTCATTTTCTTCACGTTTATAGATATATGTTTGTTGGGTTTTAAAGCCAAATCCTACAGCATCGTCATTAACTAACACAACTTTACCATCAACGACAGTTAAACCAGGACCTTTTATTTCTACAGGTTTCATTGGATTTTCCGCATTTTCACCCTTAATACCCGGCCCAATTAAATAAAACTGACTTTCTTGTATTACGTCAACTGTTGGGTCGTCATCACATTTACCATCGCCATTACCATCTACACATGAAGGGCTTTCACCAAAGTATAACTGAGGTGTATCTGGTACATCATAGCTGGTTGTAAATTTAAGGTCGTCATACACCTTAGTACCGTAATGTAAGTGAAAAGCGTATAAAGAACCACCACCACCACTTAGCGAACATTGATTTTCAGTCGATGTATCTGATGCAGGAGTGAAGCTTGTAAAATAAGCAACACCTCCAACTACGGTAGCAGCAGCTAATGACTTTTCACCCGCTCCTAACTCATATCTCCAACCATTAAATTTAGCTAAATCGACTTCCAAATCAACAAAATCATCAACGTCATCTAGAGCATTGCCAAATGGATCTGAGTTCATTTGCATCAAATCAGCAGGTACAATAGTATCTGGAGCATTCGTTTTATACGATTTAGTAACCGTATTTTCATCTCTGATCATAAACAATTGATCTTTTTCATTGGTGCCAGTTGGTTTTGAGCGATTACCACTGCCAATAACTATCGCATCATACGGTGTATCTAAGCGAGTTATAACGGTACTACCATTAACTGTTGACTCGCTTACTTTACTATAAATTGTGCGTGCTACGAGTGGTTTATAGAAAAAGCGTCGGTCCTCAGTTGCTTTATTACTACCAAGCTCAGCTAATTTAAAGTGGCTAAACTCGCTAGTATTACTACCAGGCATATCTATACGCCAAATATCTCCACCTGTATCTGCCGCATAAATTCGGTCTATATATCCATCATAATCTGAGTCGAGTGTCGTTATATTAGCCGCAATACTGTGTTTACCTTTAAAGCCATTAATATCGGGTGTTAATGCCCACACCCTTTTACCGGTTTCAGCTTCAACAATATAGATACCTCGCCCTATATTATCTTCACTACGTATAGCGGCGTCTTTATTAGTGTCATAACCAGCACCAAAAACTAATAAGGGTTTATCCCCAAAGGCTTTAATGTAGGCTATTTGTGGCTTTGACCATGTTTGCGCAAGCTCTTTAAAATCACCTTTACCACCTTCGATTGGAGCGTCCCATAATTTTTTCGGTATATTCGGGTTTGTTATGTCAAGTCCATAGTAATTTTTACCACCGCGACGCATTCCTGCAAAAGCCCACACTTTATCGTCGCCACTCGCATCAATAATACCGTCATTTAAACCATCACTATTTAAGTTTTTATTATCAAAGTAAATACTAATAGGACCGTCCATACCATATACTTTCGTATCGGCTTGATTTTCACGTAGAGGTTCAATAATGTTGTATAAAGCAGACGGTATAAATGCCCAACTTTCACTTACGCTATCATCTGAATCCTTAAACATATGTAAAAAGCCAGCATTAGTTCCTATTAAAACTCGAATATCATCATTACCATAATCGATTGCAACAGGTTTAGAATGCAGAGGATCACCGAAAATGTCTTTACGTTGATCAACGCTAGAACCATCAGCATCTTCATCATCAACGTCTATACCCATAGCCCACTTGATATCATTGCTCGATAAACTTAGCGGATTGTTATCGACTAAATTGAGAATATCACTCACAACTGAGGTATTGAAATTTACTATAGAACCCTGATTATCAGTGTATAAATTACGACTATCTGAATCTAATGTTGTTAAATGAAGGTTAACACCGCCTTGTGCTACTAAGTTACCATCTGCGAGCTCATCGCTTGGTAACCAAAAAGTTCTTGCACTTTCATCTATTAAGCCACTTTCATCAAGTGCCGAAAGCCCTTTAGAGTCAACAATTTGACTTCCAGATACTTTTAACTTTTTTAGATTACCGCGCCAACGAGCACCCGTTTCAGGGTAAAACATCGCGAAATAAATAGCATCACGACTACGAGTTTGATCTACGTTATTACTAGCTACTGACGGCGAAGAAAAGCTATCGTTTACTTCTCTAATTCTCGAAATCGTATTTTTTAATGCCTCTGATAAAGCTTCTGAAGTTCGCGCTTCTAAGTACTGCCCACCACCAACTGATGCAGCTTTCTCTAGCAAGTCAATGCCGCCATCACTCATTCCTGTACCAAAGCCAATGGTGAACACTCTGCCAGTATCTAATACATCACTTGTATCGGAGTATAAATCTACTTTTGTATTATTTGTTCCGTGTATTATTTTTGCTAAAGCAACTAAATAACTATCAGAATAATCACCAGTTACAAAAGGAGCTGAATCACTAAATAAGTTATTATGGACCGTTTGTATATAATTATTTCGTCCACTATCGTTAGTAGGGTCACCATCTGTCATCAAAATAATATTAATTGAGTTATCGCACCTGAGAGGGTCTCCTGCTTCTTTTTTAAATGGTGACTTATAAGTGCCACTCGCATCAGCAGCTTTATCTCTGTTATTAACCCCGTATCCAAAGTCAAGATTTTGACCAGTAATATATCTATATGCCTCCCATAATGTTTCAGTTAAAGGCGTTGCGCCACTTGCAGGTAAATCGTCAACTTCATTGAGTAGAGTGTTTTTGTTAGCACCAAGCCTTGCTAATACATAACCACCTGAGCTTTCTTTAAATCTCATTAAACCAAAGTCAATATCATCATTATCGGTAATAAGTTGGCTAACTGCATTTTTTGCCACCAATAAGCGACTATCCTCACAAACAGCTTGAGCATATCCATTTACAGATTTATAGCACTGTTGTGTATAATTGAAATAAGTCTGGCTTTTAAAACAATCAGATGTATAAAACTGTCCATTTTGATAACGGCGATAACACTGGCCACCATCTACAACATCCCAAGCCATACTCCCTGATGTATCAAATATCATTAACACTCTTGGATTTTCGTCTGTCTCTACATCATGATTTACATAAAGCTCAATATCCTCAGCGAATACCGACATACTTATTGTTAAGCCAAGCAAAGAGGCTAACACTTTGTTTAATTTAAATTTCATCTTAAATCCCCTTGCTTACGCTGGCCATTTCTTGTGCTATACCTGTAACAATAGTTAGTTCATGCTTACTTTTAGATCCATATTCTATTGTGGTGGCGACCTGCAACATATTGCACGATATACCTGCTGTAAAATTAAAACGTCGAGGACACTCTAAATCTAGCGCCCCCTTGTTCAGGTTAGTCATTTTGCTTTGCATATCTGCATGATTTGCAATCACCATACCTTTGTCATCACCATCCGCGATTGCAGTTACTTCATCTGGAGTCAGGAAGAACTGATTATTAGCGCCTTGATTTGCCTCATCAGAGATCATGCGCTGCACTTCACCAATGAGTTCATTTTCGGCTACTTCGCGCTCTTGTGCTGCATTGGTAATTTTAATATCAATACTACTACTGCTCATAAGTGTTACAGCAATACCGGTCACTGCAATAACCATTATTAAAGCTGTAATTAGAACTACACCTTGCTGTTTTTTTTGTGATTGTTTTAAATACGCCATAAATTTGATCCAACATTATTTAATCGAATAGTAGTAGTAAATACAGTACGTCTGAAATTATCGGTAAATGTTAATACACGCTTATCTTCATCTTCACCTAATGTATAAGTTTGGTTTTTAATTTTAACTCCTGGATCTGGCTGCAATGCGCGTATTAATAAAAATACCTGAACAGTTAAAATACCTTTACGATTTTCCCAATCTGTATGCTTCATATCTTGAATACTTCGGTAGGTATCTACACGATTGTCACTGTTAGTATCAAGACCAAAAACAAACCGCATATTCTCAACACCTTCCATAATAGTTTCTGTGTTGATATTTCCAGCAACCAGGCGCTTTCTCATTAATGCAGGTACAGTTAAATTCTTATTATTAACTTTATAAGTTTGTTCTGATAGATAATAAACATGATGGCTATAAGGCCAAACAGTTGCATTAACATTAAGAGTTGCAGCGTTAACCGTTCCACGGAGAAATTGAGCTTTCTCTTGCTCAGCTACAAAGTAATTTTCATCGGCCTGAGTCTCATTAGTTACTGCACTAACTGTTAAACTCTTGCCTTGTAAAAATTTTAATTGAATAATATCAGTGCTTTTAATCGGATTATTTAGACAGTTAAGCTCTTTTGATTCGCCAGCAACCTTTGCGTAAATAGTTCTAAAATTACTAGCTGTAGCAAAATCAGGGAAACTCCCATTATTTAATCCTTCAAAACAGTCTGTTCCAGGGTTTGCTAGTGTATCTGTGTTTATTGCGGTGAACGAATCGTCATAATAAGTTCCCCAAAAGCCAATTTGTTCAATATCACGTTGCATAATGTTAATTGCAAGGCGCCCTGATTCTTGAAGCTCACCAATAGTCATCGTATCTTTAGTGGTTACTTTCATTCCTATATAGGTAAACATAACGCCACCTAGTATTAATCCACCAATAAATAATGAAATCATCATTTCTACAAGTGTAAAACCTTTTTGCTTCATGTTAGCTCCTAAGGTAAATATAACTAGTTAAAACAACTAAGCGGCGCTTTTTGTCAGCCGTTCCACACTTTATAGCGCCAGTAGCATCATTTGCATTAAACTCTTGTCGACCTTGCCACGAAACAATTACTTCTAAATTAAATGCTTTACCACCCGAACCAGCAACTGCGGTAGGTGCAATACATACGGTAGCACCATCTAAAGTTCCCGTATTTTCTCGAGCTCTTATAGCTCTTTTCCACTGCTCAAGATCTAGGGCTGCAACTTGCGCTGCGCTACAAGTGTTTGTAAAGCACGCCTGCGAGGTTGTAGTAGCAGTTTCACTATCAAATGTCTGTGTATATAGTCCCGCTATTTGAGGAGTATCGTTGGCACGAATACGCTGCACAATATCATTACCAAGTGCAACTGCAGCAGCTCGCTGCATAGAATCAAAGCTTGCTTGCTTTGCTTTTGCTTGCAAGGCAACTGCGCCTAACAGGCCAAAACTAAGAATAATAAATGCAATTAACACTTCAATTAGAGTGAAGCCTCTTTGCACTTTTGTTTGAGATGACTGCATAGTAAAACCAAATAAAAATTATCTGATTATAAGTTTATGCTATTTATTTTAGGAATCAATGAGGACTAAGACAAGCGGTTATATTTGTTGATAAACGGTTAATTAAATCGACTCATTCAACAAAACAGTAGTAATTAAGCGTAAATGCATTTAAGTCAGAGGCAACTTAATTGCAAAATAAGTCTAAAGCGTATTTTTAACTAATTTAAGCTCGCGGCGGCTCACAGGTAATAACTCGCTGCACCCTTGCAGTTCAATCACATGATGCCCATTCCCTTTTGAATGCAAAGCAATTACTTTTTGTTTATTAACTACTGTATTGCGATGAATTCGCAAAACATATGTGGGATATTGCAGCTCTAATTGCTTTAGACTTTGCTCAAGCAAAGCTTCTCCACCGGAGAATATCATTTTGGTATATTTTTCTTCTGCACTAAAGTACAAAACATCATTTATATCAACACTACGAAGGGTGCCCGCTAATTGATAAGACACTTTTACATTTTTTTGTTTTTGAATATGTACTTTATTTAAACGCCCAACTTGCTTAAGCACCTTTTGCAATGATTGCTCTGAAATAGGTTTAACTAAATAACCTGCAGCGCTTAATTGTAGTGCATCAAAAGCATGCTCAGGGTGGGCAGTTATAAAAACAATAGCGGGCGGTAGAGTTAAACTATTGAGCTCATTCGCAACTTGTAAACCATTCATACCGGGCATATCAACATCTAAAAAAATCAAATCTGGCGTTTGATTTTTAGCAAGTACTAGGGCTTCATTACCATTACTTGCCTCACCTTGTACAACTATACTTTTATCGTGTGCTAACAAACGGATTAAGCGAGATCTCGCAAGAGGTTCATCATCAACAATGAGTACATTCATACACTGCCCTCAATTAGCTTAGGGATAACGACCTTGACCCTAAACACATCATTTTTATTAGTAATTGTTAGCTGCGCTTTATTTTTATAATAAATATTTAATCGCTGGCGAATGTTTTCAAGCGCCATTCCGTTATTAGGCCTAGTTTGAGCGTTAGAAATTGTTATAGGGTTAGAAACAATCATAGTTATATAGCCGGTAGTGATATGTAGCTCTACTTTTATTTCTGCACCATGCTCACTTGTTTCAACACCATGGCATACTGCATTTTCAATTAATGGCTGCAGGGTTAAGCAAGGAATACTCAATGCCGGCAGTGCATTGGGTATTTGCCAATCAACTCTTAAGCGATTACCAAACCGCCATGTTTCAAGTGCGATATATTGCTTGCTCAGCGTTATTTCATCTTCAAGAGATACATTTTTTCCCGAGTGCATTGCAGCCTGCGATAAGGCGGCTAAAGCTAAAATGGCTTGCTCTGCCGCATCTGCATCATGATGGGTAAGCTCTGCAGCAGTGTTTAAACTGTTATATAAAAAATGAGGACGTATTCTAGCTTGTAAGGCATCAAGTTCTGCACGAGAGAGTGCTTTAGTTTGTTGCTCTTTTTCAAAATGAATTAATAAAAACTGAACGAATAAAGCAGCCAGTAAAGCCACTATAATACAATTGCGAAGTGTGAAATAAATTAGGTTATTTGTATCATCTATATCAAAAGCAAAATGAGAAAATAAAATACTAAAAATACAGGTAGATAATAAAAAAGAGGCAAAAAGTATACTTAACTGAAAAGTTTGAGTACGTTTTTGTAAAAAAGCTCTACAAAAATATAAAGAAGAGGTACCGAATAAAACAATTAAATGCATAAACAAGCTAATGATCCCAAGCCGAAGCCAAATATCTCCTTCTACATTAGGTGCAAAAGCTAAAACAATAGCAATAACTTGAGAAACAATAAGCGAAGCTAGTACGCCTCGCTCATTAAAAAGAGCCGAAAAAAGCAAACCATCATTTTGAAGTGACTTGCTCATAACGACTCTCCTTTAATCTAAATGTTTAATATATTTAAATTAACGTAGCTCTACAGGAACAGCAAAAACGATATTCTCTATCTCGCCCGGGTTTTCAACAACTTGCGTACCACCAAGTTCTTTTAATCGGCTTATAACTTGTTGTACGAGTACTTCTGGCGCAGATGCACCCGCAGTTACGCCTACAGCTTTAGAACCCGAAACCCATTGTTCTTGTACATCAGTTGCATCATCAATTAAATAAGCAACTGTGCCCATTTTATCTGCAAGTTCACGTAAGCGATTAGAGTTAGAGCTATTTTTAGCGCCAACAACTAATAGCACATCAACTTTATCAGCTAAGTCACGAACAGCGTCTTGACGATTTTGCGTTGCATAACAAATGTCATCTTTACGCGGTCCATCAATTGATGGAAACTTACTGCGTAGTGCATCAATAACATCTGCGGTGTCATCAACTGAGAGTGTTGTTTGGCTGCAATAAAAAAGATTTTCAGCATTTTTTACATTAAGCGCAACAACATCATCAACGGTTTCAACAAGATAAATGCCACCGGCTGAGTTATCATATTGTCCCATTGTTCCCTCTACTTCAGGGTGGCCATGGTGTCCAATTAAAATACACTCAATACCTTTACGACTCGCACGTGTAACTTCCATATGTACTTTAGTTACAAGCGGACACGTTGCATCAAATACTTTTAAATCACGACGTTTTGCCTCAGAACGAACAGCTTGCGATACGCCATGTGCGCTAAAAATAACAATGCTGTCGTCAGGTACTTGATCAAGCTCTTCAACAAATACCGCACCACGACTTTTTAATCCATCAACCACATAGCGGTTATGTACTACTTCATGGCGCACATAAATTGGCTTTTCAAAAATATCTAGAGCGCGCTCAACAATACTAATAGCACGGTCAACACCAGCGCAAAAGCCGCGAGGATTAGCTAGTAATATTTCCATTAGCCTTCCACCTCAATAATATCAACTTCAAACGTTAAACGTTGGCCAGATAAAGGGTGATTAAAATCAATCGTTACCGACTCACCTTGCACTTCGCGAACTAAACCTGGAAGCTCAGTGCCATCAGGTTGAGTAAACGCAATAATTGCACCTACTTTGGCTGGTGTTTCTGGGCCAAATTTACTGCGGTCAACGTAGTAAATATTATCTGGATTTGGCTGACCAAAAGCATCTTCAGGTTCTAATTCAAACGTTTTACTTTCGCCTGCAGTTAAACCTAATAAACACTTTTCGAAGTTTGCCGTTAAGCTGCCATCGCCCATTGTTAATTTAGCAGGTTTGTTGTGCACCTTGGTAGAATCAGCGGCAGAGCCATCTTCTAATTTAATAGAAAAATGGAAAATAACTTGCGAGTTTTCACCAATTACAGCTTGGCTCATGCTTTATGCTCCTTCGGACTCTCGCCGGTAAAGGCGTCAAATAACAATAACGCTGCGCCAATACAAATAGCGCAATCAGCAATATTGAATACCGGAAAATGTGAGTCTTTGTAAAATACGTGAATAAAGTCGATTACATAACCATACGCAATACGATCGTATAAATTACCAATAGCGCCTGCAAGTACCAGTGCATAAGCACCGCATAGTACTTTGTTTGTTGCAGGTAAGCGTTTTAGCCACCACACAAGTAAAGCACTAATAGCAATGGCAATCGCACTTAAAAACCAACGCTGCCAACCACCCGCTTCACTTAAAAAGCTATAAGCAGCACCATAGTTATGCACATAAGTAATACTAAAAACAGGGAGTAAGTTTATCGACTCTTGATAAGCCATAGTCCCTACAACAAGTGTTTTACTGGCAAAGTCTATTACTAATAGTAATAGACTCAACCAAAGCCACACTAAACCACTTTTTTGGGCTAGTTTGCTCACTAAGAATAACTCCTAAGCGAATTGACGCTTTTCGCCTTCGCCGTCAACATTACTTACACAACGACCACAAATTTCAGGATGAGCAGGATTAACACCTACATCTTCACTGTAATGCCAACAACGCTCACATTTAGCAGCATCTGTTGCAGCAACACTAATGAACAAACCTTCAATTTCGGTAGCTTGTGTATCAGCTGGCTGACTATCAACTTCAGAAACATTTACGGCAGATGTTAATAATACAAAACGCAGTTCATCACCAAGCGCATTTAATTTAGCGGCAAGCTCTTTACCAGTAAATAAATTAACCGTTGCTTGAAGCGTTGCACCAATGACTTCTTCTTTACGTGCAGCTTCTAATAAGCGGTTTACTTCGTCGCGTACTGTTAAAATCTCTAACCAGTCATCGTTACTAAATTGGCTATTTGTTGGCGCTTGTAAACCATCGTACCAAACAGATGTAAATACGTAGTCACTACGCTCACCCGGTAAAGCCTCCCAAATTTCTTGTGCGGTAAAGCTCATAATAGGTGCCATCCAACGCGTCATTGCTTCTGCAATATGATAAAGCGCTGTTTGACAAGAACGACGTGCATGGCTGTCACTCTTAGCTGTGTACTGACGATCTTTAATTACGTCTAAATAGAACGAACCAAGCTCACCTGTACAGAAGTTCATTAGCTTTTGCGTTACTAATAGCATTTGGTAGCTATCGTATGCGGCTAAAATTTCGTCTTGCAACTGAGCAGCACGACCAACAATCCACTTATCAAGCTCAACCATGTCATTAATAGCCACTTGATCTGTTTTTGGATCAAAACCATTTAGGTTAGCTAGTAAGTAACGGCTCGTGTTACGAATACGGCGGTAGCGATCGGCAGAGCGTTTAAATATTTCATCCGACACAGTCATTTCTGCCGTGTAATCGGTAGAGGCAACCCATAAACGAAGAATGTCGGCGCCTAGTTTATTCATCACATTTTGTGGTGAAATAACATTGCCTAATGACTTAGACATTTTGCGGCCGTTTTCATCAACAGTAAAACCATGGGTCAATACTTGGCGGTATGGTGCATGACCATTAATAGCCACTGATGTCATCATTGATGACATAAACCAACCACGGTGTTGATCAGAACCTTCAAGGTATAAATCAGCTGGACCAACCAAGTCTTCACGTGCGTCTACAACACATGCGTGTGAAACACCTGAGTCAAACCATACATCTAGCGTATCTTGCACTTTCATGTATTGCTTGGCATCTTCATCACCAAGTAATGTAGCTGGTTCTAAATCGTACCATGCCTGAATACCTGATTTTTCAACTAGCTGTGCAGCTTGCTCAATTAGCTCTTGAGTATTTGGATGAAGCGCACCGGTATCTTTATCAGCAAACAATGCAATTGGCACACCCCAAGTACGTTGGCGAGATATACACCAATCTGGGCGGCTTTCAACCATGTTTGAAATACGGCTTTCGCCCCACTCTGGCAACCACTGCGTGTTTTTAATTTCTTTTAAAGAATCTTGACGCAAGTTAGCCTGATCCATACTTACAAACCATTGTGGTGTAGCACGGAAAATAATGGGTGTTTTATGGCGCCAACAATGTGGGTAACTATGAGTTATAGCATGATGATGCATTAATGCACCGTGCTCTTTTAATACTTCAATTACGCTCGCATTTGCTTTAAATACATGCTGACCTGCAAAAAGTTCAGTATCTGGTAAATAAACACCATTAGCGCCAACAGGGTTAGCTACTTCAAGGTTGTAATTTAAACCAGCCACGAAATCTTCTTGACCATGTCCTGGTGCTGTATGTACAACACCGGTACCTGAGTCAGTCGTTACGTGTTCTGCAACAATCACGGGTACATCAAAATCATAAAAAGGATGGGCTACAGTTAAGTTTTCAAGTGCAGCACCTTTTACATAACCTAATACGTGAAAGTGATTAAAACCAAAGCGGTCCATTGCATCTTTAACAAGCTCAGAGCCTAAAATTAGACGTTGTTGTACGCCTTCATCTTCAACCTGCACCAATGCATATTCTAAATCGGCATGCACAGCTACTGCGCGGTTTGCTGGAAGCGTCCACGGTGTTGTTGTCCAAATAACAGTACCAACACTGCCTTCGCCTTTATGACCATCAGCCAAATCAAATGCACTCACAACAGCATCTTGATCAACAAATGTAAAACGTACATCAATCGCTGGTGATTGCTTGTCTTGGTATTCAACTTCTGCTTCTGCTAATGCAGAACCACAATCTGTACACCAATGCACAGGCTTAGCACCTTTATGCAAATGACCTTTTTCAATAATACGACCAAGTACACGAATTGCATTCGCTTCAAAGTCAAAGTTCATTGTTAAGTAAGGCTTATCCCAATCTGCAAATACGCCTAAACGTTTAAAATCAACTTTTTGACCTTCAACTTGTTTTTTAGCGTATGCACGGCATTTTTCACGAAACTCGCTCGCGGTTACTTTTACGCCCGGCTTGCCTACTTTTTTCTCAACCATTAACTCGATTGGTAAACCATGACAATCCCAACCTGGGACTAATGGTGAATCAAAGTCAGATAATGTTTTAGACTTAACAATAATGTCTTTTAATATTTTATTAACTGAGTGGCCTAAATGGATATCGCCATTTGCATACGGAGGGCCGTCATGCAAAATAAAGGTCTTTTTACCTTTCTTAGCGCTGCGAATTTGACCGTACAGGTCGTCTTCATACCATGCTTTAAGCATTTTTGGTTCACGTTGTGCCAAATTGCCACGCATTGGAAACGGTGTTTCCGGTAAGTTCAAAGTATGTTTATAGTCGCTCATTTATCCTACATTCCGTCTCTATCGGCTACCTGATTTAAACCAAAACACTGCTTAGCGGCAGCAACATCAGTTGCTATTTGAGCCGTTAATTGTGTTAATGTCTCGAATTTTTTTTCATTGCGAAGTTTTTTTATTAACTCCACATGCATAAATTGTCCGTAAATATCCTGTGCAAAATCAAAAAGGTGAACTTCTAATAATGCACGAGTTCCATTAAATGTCGGCTTATTACCTACATTTGCAACTCCAAAAATCTGTTTTCCTGCAATCGTTGCTTGCACTGCAAACACCCCGTTGACAGGACACACTTGGCGTTTTAGGGCAATATTTGCCGTTCTAAAACCGAGTTCACGTCCTCTTTTCCAGCCGTGTATAACACGCCCAGAAATAGCATAATCGTGACCAAGCATTATTTTAGCACTTGCTAAGTCACCAGATGCCAAAGCATCTCGTATTAAAGTGCTGCTTACTCTAGCATTTAATTGACGAAAACTCGCGGTGCTTTTTACGTCCATGCCAGCTTGCTTGCCCATGCTAGCAAGTAAGTCAAAGTTACCTTGGCGCTGCTTCCCAAACTTAAAATCATCGCCAACAGTGAGAGCTTTAACACCTAACTTTTTAATCAAAATATCATTAACAAATTGCTCAGCATGCATGTTTGCAAATTGCTGATTAAAGCTAATGCAAATAACTCGCTCAATACCTAAATCACGAAGCAAACGTAGCTTATCTCGTAAGCGCGTTAGCCGTGCTGGTGCATTGTTTTTAGCAAAAAATTCTTGTGGCTGGGGTTCAAATAGCATTACAGTGCTAGGCAAACTATGCGCTTTAGCATCACTAAGTAAGCCTTTTAATACTTCTGCGTGGCCTAAATGAACACCGTCAAAATTACCAATAGTTAACACACAACCAAAGTGGTGTGGGCGAATATTGTGTATACCTCTAATTAACTCCATGCCACCTAATGCCTTGTTTAGCGAGTTATTAATTACGGCTAAAAGTTTATTAAAGCCGCAGAGTTGCCGATTATAATCTTTTTTTTAGTTTGATTCAGTAATTGCTACACTTTTTATCGTATTTAGTCTAACGCCCATCAAAAATAGCATTGCAAAGTAGCTAATACCTGCCAAAGCCACTAATACCATTAATAATATTACCTGCTGTGTAAAAGCCCATGTAGCCCAGTAATAGTAACTGCTCACAAACCATGTAACAGCTCCCATAACAATACTTGCAACAACACATTTTAGTGTAAAGCGCATACTCATTGATGAAAACTGATACACATTTTCTTTTTTAAGCTGCCTATACAGCAAAAATGCATTACAACTAGCCGATAGCGAAGTAGCGAGTGCTAAACCTAAATAACCAATGAAAGGAGCCAACATAATATTAAATACCATATTCAGTATTAAGGTGATAATACCAATACGCACCGGCGTTTTTGTGTCTTGACGAGCATAAAAGCCAGGAGCAAGTACTTTAATCAGCATAAAGCTTACAAGCCCTACTGAATATGCGACTACGCCTAAACTTACTGCTTTAACATGATCAACACTGTCTTCTTTAAACGCACCGTGGTCGAACAATACGGTGATAATAAGCGGGCTGATGATCATTAGACCTATCATTGCTGGTAGGCCTAAAAATATAACAAAACGCACCCCCCAGTCGAGGGTATGTTGAAAATCACTGCTTTTTTTACTGCTATGTAACTTAGAGAGCGCCGGTAAAATAACTGTCGCAATACCAATACCAAATAAGCCCAGCGGAAATTCAATTAAACGGTCTGAATAATAAAGCCATGCTATCGAGCCTGTCATCAGTAATGAAGCAATCATGGTATCAAGCAACAAATTAATTTGGCTAATAGATACGCCAAACAAAGCAGGGAGCATAAGTTTACGTACTTTTTTTACGTTTTCGTCTTGCCATGCCCAGCGCGGACGCGCCAACATTTTTGCACGGTATAAAAATGGAAGTTGAAACAATAGCTGTACAACGCCACCAATAAATACGCCAATTGCGAGAGAATAAGCCCCGACACTAAATTTATCATGTAAGAAAATTGCACATGTGATGATAGAAACATTGAGTAGAACTGGTGTAAATGCAGCAACAGCAAAGCGGTTATACACGTTCATTACCGCACCACTGAGCGCAACTAAGCTTACAAAAAACAAATATGGGAATGTAAATTTAAGTAATGAGCTTGCAAGTTCAAACTTTTCGGCATTAGGTCCGCCCTGCCACCAATCTATAAACCAACCAGTGCCAAACAATGCTGCAATAACGGGTGAAGCAACAACACCTATAATAGTGACAATCAGTAAAATGGTTCCTAATGTGCCTGCTGCTTGTGCCACAAAAAGCCTGACCTTGTCGTCGCCTTGCTGTTCTTTAATTTCACTCAGCACGGGTACAAATGCTTGTGCAAAGGCGCCTTCTGCAAATAAACGACGTAAAAAGTTAGGAATACGGTTAGCAAATAAAAAAACATCAGCCGCCGCACTTGCGCCTAATAAATTGGCAACGACTGCATCTCGAACGAGCCCTAAAATACGCGATATCATAGTCATACAACTAATAATCATACCGGAGCGAAATAAACCTTTTGACACCTTAAACCTACTCAAAAATCCTCAAGATAGGCGATTATGCCACAGTCTTTTTTATAAATCGCTTTAAAGCACTAGGCTGGGGGTCTGTGCTTTGTTACAATGTCGGTATTAACTGCTAAAGCGGCAAATTGATGCTCGTTATATGGTGCAGTTTTTCTTGGATTGTTAAATTTAAATTGACATCCATGATAGAAACAGGCATATTCCACGGCCTTTAATTTAAGCTTTATTTTAAGATTGTTAGGAGCAAACCTTGGCTAACATCAAGTCTGCAAAAAAACGCGCTATCACAAGCGAAAAAAACCGTCAGCACAACGCAAGCCGTCGTTCAATGATGCGCACTTACTTCAAAAAAGTAATTGTTGCTATTGAAGCGGGCGATAAAGAAGCTGCACAGCAAGCTTTTTCTGTTGCTACACCTATCCTAGACCGTTACGCAACTAAGGGTCTAATTCACAAAAACAAAGCAGCTCGTCATAAGAGCCGTATAGCAGCTAAGATTAAAGCTCTATAATTTGTTTTTGATAGAATATAAAAAACCGGCTTTTGCCGGTTTTTTTTTGTTTAAATTTTAAATGTACTTACTTTATTAGACATTTTCTAAATCTGGATAAAACTTCTTAAGCATTGCCGCTATTTTTTTAGGTGTAAATGGCTTTACTACAAACCCTTTAGCGCCTTTATCAATTGCATCCTTAACATTCTCAATACCTGAATGTGCAGATACCATAACCACATTTGTCTCTGGGCTTAATTCATTGATTTGTGCAATCAAATCTTTACCATCACCGTCTGGCAATTCAATGTCTAAAAAAATGATATTATAATTTGCAGCTTGGCACTCACTAATACATTGTGAGGCAGTAGATGCTTCCTTTACGTTATCTATCCCTAAGTGCATGAGCGTTTGGCTCAAAAAACTACGCACTGTGCTAACGTCATCTACAATTAAAATTGATAGCTGCGTATTCATCTTTATTCCTCGTAGGCTATAAGCTAACTTTAAGTTATCATAATAATTAGCTTAGTATATAAATTTACTCATTTAATTATAGAGACCTACGGAAAAAAGGCCAGATTTGCTTTATGTCTAAAACCCCAAATAAACAATCGTTGCTAGGTAAAGCACCGGCTAGAAAAAAAACAGCGCAAAAAAGAAAACCACAGCGTTCTACTCAGCGCCCTTCACCGGCAGAGTTAAATTCCAGTGCAAAGAATGATACAAGCCAAAAAACAACGCAAAAAAAAGGACTGTTTATATCACTCGCTGTCGTTGCTGTAATAATTTTAGCTTTTCCAAAACCTACCTTACTCACCTATAAAAAATTAGGGATGGTAAGTGAGAGTGTTTACTGGCCCGGATTCTTTGGCAAGGGGGCTACTTTAATTGATTCAAACCTACACCCCACCTATGATTCTAGCCGTGAGTCCCTTTATTTATGCAGTGACTTGCAGAAACCGCAGAGCTGCCAAAAGTATCAAGTAATTGCTGATAATGGTTTATTTTCAGCAATCGGTAGCTACTTTTAGCATTAAAAAAACTAATCTGAAAATTTAAAATTACTTGGTTGAAAGGTGCGCAAAAGATCAACATAATGGCGCTCCTTTTTTCAACAACTGAACTATTGAAACGACCATGCTAAACGAGCTAGATTGGCTTTTAAATACTACACTACTTGCACTAGGTTTAGGTGCATTCTTTATTAACCAGATAACACTGCTGCGCGTTGCCGCCATTAGTGCGTGTGGTTTATTATTCTTATCATTTAGCTTAGATCTTATGTCGTCGAGTGTTATTTCAAATATGAGTTTAGTGTTGATCAATACTTTTTACTTGTTTAAAGTTTATACATTTGGGCAGTTTAATGTAACCCAAAGTTAACAACTTTTCCCTAGAATATTTAATAGCCCAGCATTGCTGGGCTTTTTTATTAATAATTCAAAAATATTAAAAAGCACTTTGAACCAAGGTGAAAATTAGAACTTCAAGCGACACGCCAACACTACTGTGAAAGTAGTGCTAGTGGGCTGCAAAAAAAATGATGCGAAGAAGCACGAAAACTGAGGAATACATAGTAAGTAAAGTTAATCCGCTACTGTTAACTCGCTTTTGGTTTGTATTTTAGATGGATTATCTTCAGCGTTAGCCTGATTAAACCAAGCTGAAACACCTAGTATAATAATTGAAACAATAACTAGGCTTAATTTAACGCCACTTTGACTCGATTTCATAACACCCTCTTTATATTTTTATTAGTGAGAATACCTTTTACACTAATGAAAATTACAAATGTTAACAAGCTGTTTTTTAAACTAATTAGCTATCAGCTAATAACCTTTAGTTCTATCTACTGAATTATTGAGTGCTAAGCCCTTATTCAAACGTTCAATATTATCGGCTATTTGGTCTATAACACTATTTAAATCAGAAATCGCCGCGCAATGTGGTGTAAGCGTTATTTTGGGGCTCCCCCAGTAGGGGTGATTCGACGCTAAAGGTTCTTGATCAAATACGTCGAGTGTAGCTGCGCGTAAGCTATCGTTATTTAATGCACTTAGTAAGTCTTGTTCAACAACATGAGCACCACGTGCCACATTAATAACAACAGCATGTGAAGGTAGCTTAGCGAGCATTGAGTGATTAATAATGCCTGTCGTTGCTTGCGTAAGGGGTAATAGACATACAAGGTAGTCAACCTCAGGAAGCATACAATTAAGGCCTTCCTCGCCATAAAAAATTTCGACATTAGTTGCGCTTTTATTACTTTGCGCCCAAGCACTTACCTTAAAGCAATTATTTATAAGCTTTTGCGCGCATGCTTTACCTAATTCACCAAACCCAAGTATGCCGACATGTTTATTACTATGTGCCCGCTTTGGCTTCCATGTTTGCTGTGTTTGTTTAATGTAATACTCTTTTAAACGTAACTTTTGAGCTAGCACATGTGTCAGTACATATTCCGCCATATCTTCAGCTAGTTGATTGTCAACAATGCGGACTACTTCAACACTTTCGTCGAGTAATGTTAAATCGATACTATCTACGCCAGCACCAAATGACGACACAGCCTTTAAGTTAGGTAGCTGTGGCCACATAGATTCTGGCGCTTTCCACGCAAGTACAAAATCCACATCATGTGCGTTTTTGCAATCAGGCCATTGCTCTATCAGCGTATTTGGTAACCGCTCTTGTAACTTCGTCATTAGTTTTGTGTTGTCACGCCCAGTAATAGCAACTAATACAGACATAAATTCTCCTAACAATACACTGTTTATAAGTTTGCACTTTAAAAAGTCACACTACTGCAAAGTAACTGTCACACCCTTTTTTTAATCTTACATGTATGGCGAATTGGCCAAACGGAATATGAGGTTAATATGATAAGTGTTGATAAAGTAATTGCTGCAAACTTACCACAACTAGAGAACTCTCCTAAAGTAAAAGGTTTAGTAAAAAAAGGTCTAGGCTACTTATTGCATGAACAGGAGTTTGTTGCTTTTGGTGATGCCTACCCTCACCTACAAGGATTAGAATTTGTTGAACAAGTGCTTGATGAACTCAATTTTGATACCCGCTATAAACCTAAGCAGATAGAGCACATTCCTAACGAGGGTAAACTTGTTATCGTTGCAAATCACCCTATTGGTTCATTAGATGCTCTAGCACTTATTAAAGTACTTTCAACTGTAAGACAAGATTTAAAAGTAGTGGCAAACCGCATGTTGATGTCGGTTACCCCAATGCACTCACTTTTACTCCCCGTAGATAACTTATCAGGCATGAGCAATAAACAAGAGCTTAGTAATATACAAAACCATTTAAAAGACGAAGGTGCATTACTTATATTTCCGGCAGGAGAAGTATCGCGCTTAGGGCCAACAGGTATTAAAGACTGCAAATGGAATAGTGGTTTTTTACGCATGGCAAAAAAAGCTAACTGCCCTATCTTACCTATTTATATTAAAGCCAAAAATAGTCCACTTTTTTATGGCACATCAATGATTTACAAGCCGTTGGCAAGTTTGCTCTTAGTAACAGAAATGTTTAAGCAACGCCAAAAATCTTTAGAGTTTGAGATTGGTGCCTCTATCCCACCTGAATCTTACTTAATAGAAAACCTTAAAGATAAAGAAGTTGTAAACCTTATTCGTAAACAACTTTATAGGCTTACAACAAAAAAAGCCCTACCGCTAAAAACACAAACACCCATCGCTATTCCCGAGTGCCGCAAGGAGCTAAAAAAAGCAATTGAGCAATGCCAGCTACTTGGTAAAACACAAGACGGTATGCATATTCATCTATACCAGTATGTAGGTAGCTCACCTATTTTTAGAGAGTTAGGGCGCCTGAGAGAAATCGCGTTTAGAGCGGTAGGTGAAGGTAGCGGTAAACGTCGTGATATAGATAAATACGATATGGATTACCAGCACCTTGTACTGTGGGACCCCATGCAACTAGAGCTGGTAGGTGCTTATCGATTAGCCTGCGCACAAGAGATAATACAAAAGCACGGCCGCAAAGGTTTATATACTGATAGCTTATTTTCTTACACCGACGATATGGCCCCTTACCTACAACAAGGAATTGAGCTTGGTCGCAGCTTTGTGCAGCCTAAATATTGGGGACGTAAAAGCCTCGATTATTTATGGTATGGCATTGGCGCTTTTATCAAAAACTATCCACAGTACAGATACTTGTTTGGTGCTGTAAGTGTATCAAATGCTCTACCCGAGCAAGCAAAGGCCATGCTCGTTTATTATTATCAGCATTATTATAAAAGTGGCATTGAATTAGCTACGCCTAATAATGAGTTTAAGTTAACCGAGCTACAGCTAACCCAGTGTAATACTCTTTTTAGCGGCAATGACGTGAAAGAAGATTTTGTAGAGCTAAAACATGTACTAGCTAATATGGGTGCTCAAGTCCCTACTTTATTTAAACAATACACTGAACTTTGTAAACCCGGTGGAGTGCAATTTTTAAGCTTCAGTATTGATCCCGATTTCAATAATTGTATTGATGGATTAGTATTGGTCGATCTTGAAAATGTAAAAGAAAATAAAGCCAAACGTTATTTACAATAACCAATAAAAAGTGAGTCCTTATATCTATAAAGTACTCTATTTATATTTAATTATTAATAAATATTTGCTCAAGTAAAGTTGTATAAATAGCTTCAATTTTAAGTAAGTCACTAATAGATACATGTTCGTTAACTTGATGAATCGTATTGTTTCGTACACCACATTCAATCACTTGAGTATGGGGGCTGGCAAAAAATCGTCCATCTGATGTCCCTCCATCTGTACTTAGTAATGGGTGACTTGATGTGTTTTTATAAATAGCTTGCTCAATATGAGTAAGTAAACTCCATCCCGTATTATGGCTTGTGTAATAAGGCTCGCATGGGCGCTCCCACTCAATCGTAAAATGCTCAGCAAACTTGTTTAGGGTCTTCATTAATTGCGTTTTAACTGCTGTGCTACTGTAACCATGGCTATAACGTACATTAAATGTAATTTCACAATGACTTGGCACTAAATTATCGACCACATTATTTATGTTAATTCCAGTCACTTGCAGTGTGGTTTTTGAGCTAGCCACATCGAGTAACCAGATCTGATCACTCAAGCTATTTACTATTTTTGCAGCAATATGAGCAGCATTGAGTGTGTTTTGAGGATAAGCTACATGACCTGCCTTACCAGTAACTAAAATCCGAGCTGAAAGCGCACCACGACGGCCATTCTTAACCGTATCGCCAACTTGTGCCACACTTGATGGCTCCCCTACAATACAGCCATCTAATACAACACCTTGCTTGGCAAGCTTATTAACTATTTCTTGAGTGCCATACTCAGCCTCTCCCTCTTCATCTGACGTGATAAGCCAGTAAAGTGTCCCTGCTTTAGCTGATTTACTATCAATTAATTTTTTTGTAGCACTCAACATAGCAGCAACACCACCTTTCATATCGGCTGCCCCTCTACCGTATATTGCATCATTTAGCACTCGCCCTTCAAAAGGAGGACTTAGCCAACCGCTACTTGTTGCTGGTACTACATCAATGTGCCCTGAAAAAGCAACACATGGGCCTTCTTTGAATTTTATGCAGGCAATTAAATTAGTTACACCATTTATAGTAAATTGCTCGCAACTTAAACCTAAATCCACCAATTTATCTGCAAGCCAATCAATTGCACCCGCTTGATTAGGGGTTACTGATTCAAAGCGAATTAGTGTTTGTAAGTGCTTTACAACTTCTTTTTGAATATCCGTTGTTTTTGATTTTTTTTCAAATGCTTCTAAAAACATGGTAAACACACTTTATTATTTAATGTGCCTTTATTAAAACGTGAGTTTATGACTAAGCGATGTCAGCCTTAATACATTCATATGACTGTTAATGAAATATATATGTCAATCGTTACAAAGACAGAACGACACTAAAATTAATCTAAATCAATAAAACAATTCACAAGGTTAAAATATTTTTTAAACTTTGATCTAGAACAGGTTTTCATTTTTATTGCTCGGTAATAATAGCGCCAATTAAACAGTAGTTCTTGGAGAACAACATGAAAACCCAAATTAGCATCGCATTATTAACCTCTTTATTAGCAATCTCTCCAGCTGCACACGCTAACTTTAGCGTAAATGTTGGCGCTATTAACGTAAATCCAGATAATAGTAGCTCAGCAATTAATGAGGCGCCGACACTGGGCCTTAAGGGTGATTCAGATACCCAACTAGGTATCACAGTAGATTATGCTTTTAACGATCAATGGGTGTTGGAACTGATAGCAGCAACACCGTTTTCACACGATGTGAATGGTGCCGGAGGCTTAGCTGGCAACAAAATTGCTGATATAAAACAACTTCCACCGTCTTTAGTTGCGCAATATCACTTTTTAGATACCAGCTATGCGCTAAGACCTTTTATAGGCGTAGGCATAAACTACACTGCATTTTTTGATGAGCAACCTTCTCAAGCACTTAAAGCGACGCTGGAAACAGATGATGTAGAAGTAAAGCTAGATGATTCGTTTGGCTTTATGGCTCAGGTAGGTGCGAACTATAAAATTGATAAAAACTGGGGTTTACACGCTATGGTATCAATTATGGATATCGATACCGATGCCACTGTTTATGCAAATGGTGCAAAAGCACTTACATCAACTGTTGAGCTTGACCCCGTTGTTGCTATGTTCGGTGTTAGATACAGCTTTTAAAGCATATATAAAATAGTACGTAGTTACCCAATTACAATGTGTGTTAAAAGGCCGAAAGGCCTTTTTTTCATTTGTAGAGTATTAATTACCTTGGTAAGTTACTTAACTTTTTCTGCTCTAGCATTTCTTTCCAGTGCATTACTTCACTTGGCAATATAGGTGTTTGCCCATCAAAACCAGCAACCTCAAGCATTTCTTCAATACTTATAATACCCTTTTTACTTTTAAATACACCGCGTACATAAGCAATAGCATGTAGGCCTCGTTCTGAATGAAACTTTTGCTCAATATAAAAGTATTTATGATCCCAGCCCACTAACTTGGTGCTTATTGTATATCGCTGCATAGGTTTAATATCGCGGATATAAGTTATGGCCGTTGCGTTAACAATGGGAAACCAACGACGCTTCATTATTTGCTTTAATAAGCCAACCCGTTCTGTCATCCAAGTACGAGATAAGTCCATCATCGCAAGGTAACGTGAGTTCGTTAAATGTAAATTAATGTCGCAATCAGTAGGTAAAGCTTTGTAATCAATATCTACCGTATCAAGTAAATTTTGATATTGCTTGTTACGTTTAATTTTAAAAAACAATAATAAAAGACGAATATATAAGTTCACAAAAAAGGTCTTACCAGTTAAATTTATTCGAGTGTAGCATAGCCTCTTGCGAAGACGAATATTCTACTTTAATCTTAAATCATTATTATAATAAAAAGATAACTCATGAAATCAAAACGAAAAATTATCACTGCGCTAGCTTTATTAATACCTAGTTATAGTGCGTTTGCCGACTTTTCATTACCAGGTAAAGGCTCTATTACTTACCCTACCGGTGTAGTTAAAGAGTTTAAATTTGGTTTTGAATGGCAACAAAAAGCTGAAAAATTCATTATTGGCTCTAAAAGTTACAATATGGAGCAGATCCCTAGTTCTTATTCAGTTGCTATAACGCTTTCAAAAGATGACAGCCAAGTATGGGTGCAAGAATTTAATAATGGGTTTATTAAAGAATTTGAATGGCAAATTGGCGAACATAGGGTCACTTTAAAAAAGCAGCAATTTAGCGACCCCGTAAAAGGCGATTATGTTATTGAACTTAATGGCCGTAGCTATTTTTTCACTCGTAATAACGCCAGTATTGTAATGAACTTTAATGAAGAAGGTATTGAGACGATTGCAATTGATGGGGTTACAAAAAATATGGGGACTAAAAATTAGTCCCCATATTTTAATGTCTTTATGTTAATTACACTTTTACTGTTTTTCGGTTAATACCGTAATCACGTAATTTGTTAGCTACGGCGGTGTGACTTAGGCCCAATCGCTTAGCTAACTGGCGTGAGCTTGGATAAGCTGGGTAGAGTTTACGAAGTAAGGTCGCTTCAAAACGTTTAACCGCTTGATCTAACGAACCTTCAAAATCAGACTCTAAATACCCTAAATCGTGAGTAAAAGTGGGTAGCTGTAAATGCTCTACGCGAAGCTCGCTATCATCTAGTAACGACACTGCACGGTAAATTGCATTTTCAAGCTGGCGAACATTTCCTGGCCACGGATACTCTTGTAAAAAGCTCAAACACTCTTGTGATAAAACAGGAATTGCATGACCATTTTGTTGCGCATATTTTTGAATAAAATGCTCTGCAAGTGGTCCTACATCTGCTTTTCTATCTCTTAGTGGCGCTATTTCTAAAGTAAGCACGTTTATACGGTAATATAAGTCTTCTCTAAAAACCCCTTCTTGTACCATTGCAGGTAAGTCTTTTTGAGTAGCAGCAACAATACGTACATTTACTTTAACTTCGTTCTCATCGCCTACTTTTCTAAACGTACCATCTTGTAAAAAACGCAGTAACTTAGTTTGTAGTTGAGTCGACATTTCGCCAACTTCATCTAAAAATACAGTTCCACCATCGGCTTGCTCTAATACACCGCGCTTTGGCGCTGCATTTTCTTCGTACCCGGCATAACCAAATAATTCAGATTCAGCAACATCATCAGGAAGAGAAGCACACGACAGAGCAATAAAAGGTTTAACTGAACGATTAGATGCGTAATGGCACGCTCTAGCTAATAACTCTTTACCTGTTCCTGTTTCACCAGTAATCAAAATAGGGGCTTCTAGTTGCGCCATTTTTCGGGCTTCGCGCACAACTCGGCGCATTGCCGTACTAAAGTTATGAATAGTGGCAAAGCTTTCTTGCCCGTAACGTCTAAACGCACTGACTTGCTGCCCTAAGCGACTTTGCGATTTAATATTAATAACCGCACCAGCAAGTACATCACCTTCACTACCTTGAGGAACTGCAATTGGCAAAATGTCTGCAATAAAATCCTCACCAGCAACTTCAACTCGTGTGGTTTGTCCGAGTACTTCTTTACCTTCTAACCAGCGTGTAAAGTTAAAGCCTTTAAGCAGGTTATTAATATTTGCACCAATCACGTCTTTTTCAATTAGCTGTAAGTCTTTACATGCTGCATCATTACATAAACGTACCCACCCTTTGGCATCAATAGAGATAACACCATCAGGCAATGCACGTAGTAAAGTATTTAATTCGTTGTGTTCACGCTCAGATGGTAAAAATGCAGTGGTACGCACATCATGTACACCGTCGATTAAACGTATCGATGGCATAATTTTTTGGAATTGTTCAAATTCAATTTCGGGAAAACTAACGTACATACGACAATTTACAGAATCGACCTCAATTCCTTTTAAATCAACGCTGTAGTTAACTAATATATTAAGGATTTCTTGAGCAATACCAATTCGATCAGCACAGTGAATATCTAGACGCATACATCCTCAAAGAAGGAAAAACTATATTAGCCGAATAATACGCTAAGTCGCTTTGAGAAGGTAGTTTATTGTAAACATTTTTGGACAAAACAGCTTTAAAGCCAAAGGGTGGGATTGTAATTAAACGAAGAAAAACAGCACTGATATTTATATTTATATTTAACTATACCAGTGCTGTTTATTAATTCTTATTATGAGACTACTTACCTTGTGGGTAAGCTGACCAATCACCACCATCTAATTGTATAAATGGTCGTTGATTAACGTACATCATTATTGTGCCTTCATTTTCAGCAACTTTAGGTGCTTTAGGTAGGTTTTCAAGTAAATTAGCAACACTATTATTCCCACCAAACACATCAGTTTGCAGCGCCTTACTTACCAGCTCTGAAAGCGCAAAGTAACTTGTTGAATCATCAACCACAATTTGCGAGTAGTTTTGTACGTCTGGGCCTATAAATTTAATCGCTACAGGTACAGACACAATTGCAGGACTAGGGATTTCACGTAACCCTGCAAATTGTACTTTATCACCTTTTAAGTTAGCGCCGTGTTCAGGCACTATCATTAACATAACGTTGCGACCACGCTTTTCTAATTTTTTTACAAATTGGTTAATATCAGCAAACAAGTTTTTATGTCTGATTGGGTATGTCTCTTTACTATTCACCCTTGGTTGATTCTCTAGCTGATTACCGTCATGTAAACTTGTGGTGTTGTAGTACATCGCACACGGCTTACAATCATCAGCTTGCTCTAACCAACCATCCAGCACAGCTTCATCTGAGTAAATAGGGCTATTATCAAAACCTCGAAGCGCCACTGGCATTGAATCAATATTAAATGGTGGGCTATCTAAGCCTCCGTACTTATTTATTAAGCCTTTAAACTCATCAAAATGTCCATCGTGATTCATCACAACATTATTTTCATAACCTAGTTTCTCTAGGTTTTTAAATAAGTGACATTGTTCAGGTGCCTCTTTAAATAATGCTGTTTGACTAGTTTGCCCACAACTGGCGCGCAGTAACCTTACCGCAGCCGGCCCGCTGTATGATGTAGCCGAGTTAAAGTCTGAAAACACTACATCAAAATCTTTATACATGTCAGTAACACTTACACCAATGGCATTTAAATCAGCAACAGCCATTGAGCATATGTTCAAAATGATAACATCAAACAGTTCACCATTTACCTGGCTTGGAAAGTGACTCATTAATAAGCTTTGTTGTTGATAAAAATCAGCTAGTTTTTGATCAGGAGATTGTGATGCCTGAGTGATCACTTGTGTTTGGGGATTACTTTGATTTTGTGTAACCGGCTCAGGATTAGCGACATTATTAACGAATTGTGTTTGAGAGTTATCTCCTTGCCATCCTACAACTAAAAGCCCAACAATAGTGACTGTTGTAAAACGTATCCATTGCGATGTGTACCAAAAACACACACTAATTACGAACAAAGCTAATAACATATCAATATTAATAACACGGCTTAATAACTCAATAAAGTAACCAAAACTAAAATCTTGAACGTTACCCGCTTGTTTAGTCAACCTGTTTATTGGCGGCAACCATGAGTCTTGGTAAAGTAATACAACTGCAAATACACCACCTAATAGATGTTTAACTTTTTCTATTAATGGTTTTTTAAATTTAATCGCAAGCAATGCAGCAAAAGCCGCATTGGTAAGTACGTTAAAATCAATTGCACCGTAATAAAACAGAGCAAACTTAACTAAAAAATAAAGGTTCCAAACCCCTAAACCTGATAATTTCACTTCTTATCCTTTTTTACTGTATTTGGTGTATAAGGCTCTAGTACTTCATGTTTAAAAGTAAGCTTATAATAATATTTTGTTATTTGAGATAAAATGTATTTGCCTAGTATACAAAGCACCGCACCAAGCACCATAGCAAGAAACACGGTAATTAGAAGCTGATTCATACTCATAAGTTATCTCTTAATTTCATTATAAAAGGCTTAGCATCTGGGCGGCTTTTGCTAGAAAATTCAGGTGTGTTAATATTTTCAGTAACGCTGTTTGCTATATCAGGTGCAAATTTATAGCTATCATTCTCGGCAAGTTTTTGTGAGAAATCTACAACACTCTTACCTTTATAAAAACGCCTTAATTGTTTACATTCTTGCTGGATGTAAAAATGATCAGAAATTACATTTTGCTGTACAAAAAAATCGCTTGTTTTTAATTTAAACAAATGCTTAATCGCATTATCAACGTCATTCTCTCTACAAGCATGCAAATATAAATAAACTGTATTATCTGCAATACTAAATACATCACCTTCGCGTTTAATATGAAATAAATGCAAAGGGTGTATTGGGTCAATTCTTGGCAGTAGTTCTAACTTAACTAGCACACCACTTACGCCTAAGTTGACAGCTGAATCACTATGAACTTCTACTTGTTTTGTAAACTCAATGAAAGGTAGGTAACCTTTCGAAAAAGTGTTCTCGGTGTATTTTAAAACATCTTCAACAGAGGGAGGTAAAGGTCTTGAAAACTGAAAACCTTGAATAGATTGAATTTGTGAGAGCAACCTAGAAGGCTCTGAAAAGCTATACAAGATAAGGTTTACACCCAAGGTTAAAAATAAACACTCATCTTGATGGCGAATAACACCATCTACATTTTGAATAACAAGTTTTAACCAGCGTCCACAGTTTTTTCTGAGCTCAAAACATTGCTTACCTAACTGTGCTAAATCTGTGTAGCGCGTAACTGCAAAAATTAATGTGGCTGCTTCTACTTTTGGACCTTTATTAAATAGGTCATTATTATCTTTCACACTTTTATAGTGCATTGGTAATTTAGTACCTTCAGGTACAGCACTTTTCACGAGCCAAACGTCGTCTTCATCGGAAAAGTCTGAACTTTTAGGTGCTTTGCTCTCGCTTATTATTCCCTTTTGAACAACAAACTGATTATTACTTAATAATAACGGGTAATGTTCACCAGCAATAACGCCCGTGCTATGGCGCCAATAATCATATTCAAGAACTCGCATTGCAGAATCATTATCAACAAAAACCAGTCCATCAAATACATTATTTAATCGTCTAATTAAAAAGCGGTAATTAGCAATATCAGGCCCAGATATTAAAAATAGTAATGTAGCCCCAGTACGACGGACAAAATCGTTGTACTCATTCATCATCAGTTTTAAGCTTTTTTCGCCAACACTGTTTAACTGTGTTGTATTAAAATGAACAAAAATAAGCGCTTCGTTTAGACGTTTATAAGCACTTATCTCTTTTATAATACCTGAATTGATTCGCTCAATTGAATAGTGTTGTGTTTCTGGGGACAACGAAAAAGGATGTACTCGATTATGTTCATAAGCATAATTTAACGATGCAGAAAAAGAGGAATCAAAAAATGATTCAGCCTCTTGAGAAACTATATATATATCATTAGCCAAACTTTGGTTAATTGAATGTAACGCTAATTCGATTGCAAAATTGTCTAAAGGGGCTAAAACAGCATAACTTGAAGCCGATTTTAACTCTTTTGCAGCAGGCTCTAATCCCGTTATGTTAAAGTTATGCACTTAAAATGCCCTATAAAAAATACTTTTTTACTAGTTTTAACCGTTATTCTATATATAATAGCCAAATATTGTCCACTTTTAATCAAAATAATTAAAGTAACTGTAAAGGTAATGATGAATAGCTTAACGTCTAAAAACTCACAAACGTTAACATCGAGTGACATAGAAAACCTTGCGCTGCGCTTCGGTGGTAAGAGTGATGACTACATAGAAATTGTAAACAAACAGCAAAATAATAATACAATTAATAAGTATGCATTACTTAAAGAAATAAACAACGAACTAAATACGTAAGCTAGTTCAATTAACGATAGGTAAACACCCGTTGCAAAGAGTTTTCATTAAAGGTATCAAAGGCGGTTTAGGCAGTACCTCTGTGGTTGCAAACCTAGCGTGCGTGCTAAAAAAATCTGACGTTGATGTTATTGCTATCGACCTAGATGCAAAAAGCGACTTAGGTTTACATTTTGGTTTGCCGTGGAAATACACCAAAGGCTGGAGTAATGAAGCTAGTTTTGAAGATGCTCTTGCGCATTTTCACCAAGATAACGATGGCATTATATTTTTACCATTTGGTGATAGCGATGACACCAGCATCGATAAAATTACTAAAATAGTCAATAAATGCAAAAATCTAAATTATAGCGATGAAGCTTGGATACTTTTTGATTGCCCTTCACATATTAATCTTTCTTACTACCCATTAGAAAAAAACGATATTGTTATTGAACTAGTGAATTGTGACGCCATTTGTCACAGCTTAATTTATAGACGCCTGCAAAACCTTAAGAATTCAGATACAACTTGGAAGCATTATTTTTTAGTTAACCGCTATAACTCCGCATCAACGCTAGAGTTTGACTTATTTTCCCTATGGCAATCAACGCTTCCGCTTATGGCTCCGTTTTTTATCAACAGTGACGAAGTAATCAAAGAGTCAACCGCATACAGAAATGTAGCACTTAATTGCGCGCCTTATAGTGTCGCAAACGATGATTTTGAAACGCTAGCCGGTTGGCTAGTTAGTAAAGCGAACTTATAAAATGAGTATTACACTATTTTATCAGCGCCCTATTCACAGCACTTTATACGTGCTGCTGAGCATTTTATTTACTGATAAGTTAGTTCGGTATATTTTATTTAAGTTTCATAGCTACTTTAATCAACATAAAGTAAATGTAATTGAAGCTTTCTTAATGCCTTTTATTACACTTTTAAGCTCGCTATTTATAAATATTAAACAGCATAAAATCAGCTTTGAGTTTACCCTTTATGACTACTACCCTCATTTAAGGTTGCCTTACCGGACTTATATTTACTCAAATATATTACGCTTTGTTATACAAAGTATTTTTTTAGTGTTTTTTAAAAACCAGCTTAAACCGAGCTCTGTAAAAGAAGATGCAGTTAATTATTTTTACGATGGCGTTAGCTATCTTTTAAGGCAATTGCGTTGGTTTGATTTAAAGTTAGGTAAATTATTAAAGCGCCTATTATCAAAAAACACGAAAGGCCCTAAAAAGAGTGCTTTTAAAGCAATGGCTGATGCACGTGTATGGCAAAATAAATTAGTTAAGTATGTAATTCTCGCGTTTATTTTATTTTTACTAGCAATATTCATTACAATTCCTTTTAGTTTGGAAGCTCAAGCCGTTTTTATAAGCTTTATTTTATTAGTTGCGTATGCACTTAAGCGAGTAAAAGGCCAAATGGCAACTATTGTTATGATAACCCTGTCAGTAACTACGTCTTCTCGTTACTTATGGTGGCGCTACACTGAGACTTTAAATTGGGACGATCCACTAGCACTCGCACTAGGTGCAGGCTTATTACTTGCTGAAACTTATGCCTGGCTTGTACTTATTTTAGGCTTTTTCCAAACAGTTAATCCACTTGAGCGAAAACCAGTCCCTTTACCTAAAGACACTGACTTGTGGCCAACTGTTGATGTATATATCCCAACTTATAACGAGCCGTTAAGCGTTGTAAGGCCGACTACTTTAGCTGCTCTGAGCATCGATTGGCCTGCGGACAAGTTAAATGTTTATATATTAGATGATGGAAAGCGCCCTGAGTTTAAAGATTTTGCTGCCGAGATTGGAGTGGGTTATTTAGCACGTGCGGATAACAATCATGCTAAAGCTGGTAATATGAATAGCGCTATGCGTTATACCGATGGCGAATATATCGCAATTTTTGATTGTGACCACGTCCCTGCTCGCTCATTTTTACAAATGACAATGGGGCAGTTTTTAAAAGACAGTAAAGTGTGTTTAGTGCAAACACCTCATCACTTTTTCTCAGCCGATCCATTTGAGCGAAATCTTAACAACCACAGCCAAATCCCTAATGAGAACATGCTTTTTTATGGACTGATTCAAGACGGCAACGACATGTGGGATGCAACCTTCTTTTGTGGTTCTTGCGCTGTATTAAAACGAGCAGCACTTGATGATATTGGCGGCTTTGCGTTTGAAACAGTAACGGAAGATGCTCACACAGCACTTCGTATGCAGCGTGCTGGTTATAAAACAGCTTATATAAACATTCCACAAGCAGCAGGCCTTGCCACCGACAGTTTGTCAGCGCATATAGGTCAACGTATCCGCTGGGCGCGTGGTATGGCGCAAATATTTAGACTTGATAACCCATTAATGGGCAAAGGTTTAAGCATTCCTCAACGATTATGCTATATAAACGCAATGCTGCACTTCCTTTCGGGTATTCCTCGTATTGTATTTTTAACAGCACCTTTAGCGCTAATATATTTTAATGCATACATAATTTATGCCCCATTTATAGCTATTTTTATCTATGTAGTGCCAACACTAATTCAAATAAAAGCGACTAACTCACGCATTCAAGGCAAGTATCGTTATTCCTTCTGGGGTGAAGTCTATGAGTCAGTACTTGCTTGGTACATATTAAAACCCACTACCGTTGCTTTATTTAATCCTAATAAAGGTAAATTTAACGTAACCGAAAAAGGTGGTTTAAATGATGAAGAACATTACGATTGGGGCATTTCTAAACCGTATTTAATTCTCTTACTTATTAACTTACTTGGAATAATAGTGGGTGTATTACGTCTGTTTTTAGGTGATTCAAGCCAGATTGGTGTACTTATAATAAGTATGGGTTGGGCTTTTTATAATATTATTATTTTAGGTGCTGCTGTTGCAGTTGCTGCTGAAGCACGCCAAGTGAGGCACTCGCATCGTATTAAGGCAAACTTTCCTGCCGGCGTTCGGTTAGCAAATGGTCATACTTTAAAAGTAAAAATAACAGATTATTCAGATAACGGTGTAGGTATAGAGACTGAACACGCACATTTATGTCGCGTTAACGATAAAATTGAATTATTAATGAGCCGCGGTAACAAGCAATTTTCGTTTACAACGTATGTATGTAATACCCGTAAAAAACAAATTGGCCTTACACTTAAAGATTTATCTCTCGAAAAGCAAAGAGCTTTTATACAATGTACTTTCTCCAGAGCAGATGCTTGGCTAGATTGGCAAAATAACTTTAGACATGACCGTCCATCGTATAGCTTCAAAGAAGTGCAAAAAACCAGTTTACGGGGCTTTAGTAATTTACTATTTCATGCTCCAAGAGCGTTACAACCTATAATTAAGTTTATGACTAATACTGTCATTTACATAAATTCATTTACTCCAAAAAAACCGATAGTGCATAATAATTATGATTAAAAAGTTACTTAATACATTTCTAACATTGTTACTTATTAGTAGCGCATATCAAGTGCTCGCTATCGAGCCTATGCACGACAAAACTATGTTTATAAATGGCTACCCTGAGAGCGCTCAGGTCTCTAGTTTACGTCTTAGCTTTGAAAAGTTAGGGTTCAACGACTATAAACTCGACGGCGTGAATAATAATTCTCGAGTCGATTTCACAAATAGAATTGATAAATTAAGCACTAATCTAAAGCTTAACTTTTCGTACACCAACTCACCTTCATTGCTGGCTAATGTATCGCATTTAAAAGTTTATTTTAACGATAACTTAGTTACTGTTTTACCTATTAATGAGCAATTAAGTATTGTAAAAAATACGGTAAGTCATAGCCTAGACCTAAATGCTAAATACATTCAAGACTACAACCAAATTCGCTTTGAACTAGTTGGCTACTACGACTTACGATGCCAAGATTACTTTAGCCGCTCAATTTGGACTGAAATAAACAAATCTAGCCATATTACGCTTGATCAAAAACAGTTAGCAATTGATAGCCGTCTTGAGTATTTACCAGAACCATTTTTTGATACTAAAGATTACAATAAACTAAACTTACCTTTTGTATTTGCAAGCACACCTAATACGCAAGCTATAGAAGCCGCGGCAACTTTATCGAGTTGGTTTGGCGCTCAAGCTGATTGGCGTGGCGCTAACTTTCCTGTAACCGTAAATAAAACACCAGAACAACATAGTGTGGTGTTTATTACTAATGACTCAAAACCTGATTTTTTAAAAGATTATCCTGATGTCGAAAAACCTACAGTTGAGCTAATTTCAAGCCCAATCCACAGATACAATAAAATGTTGTTAATTTTAGGTCGTGATGAAAAAGATTTAAAAACAGCGGTCACTGGTTTGGTATTTGGTCATAAAATTATGACAGGCAGAAGTGCAAGCATCGAAGCAATTAATAAGCTACCTCTGCGTAAAGCATACGATGCCCCGCGATGGCTTAGAAACGATCGTCCAGTCCACTTTGACGAGCTTATTGACTACCCAACTCAGTTACAAGCTGAAGGTCTTAACAACGGCCCTATAAAACTAAATGTCCGTTTTGCACCTGATTTATTCACTTGGCGTGAAAAAGGGATCCCGATAACTTTGCAATACCGTAATACTCCTGAGAGCGAAACCTTAAATTCGCGTTTAAATATGCTAATAAACCAAGAATTTATAAGTGGTTTCTTACTTGATAAAAAAGATACATCGTTAACAACCGCTAAAACGTTGCTGCCTTTAATTGCTAATACAGACACAACACAAAGCGCAGAAGATTTTTCATTGGAAGGTATTAATCTTGCCAATCGCAATGAACTAAACTTTGATTTTAGGTTTGCAGTACTTAAGAAAGGCGAATGTGCCGTTGCTCCCCCTGGCGGCGAATACGGTGTAATTGATGGAAATTCTAATATTGATGTAAGTGGGTTTGACCATTACATGGCTTTACCTGATTTAAATGTATTTGCAAATAGCGGGTTCCCATTTACAAAGTATGCAGATTTACAGCAAACTTTAGTGTTAATAGACGAAGTTCCATCACCAAAAGCACTTTCTGTATTATTTAACCTAACAGGTCATTTTGGCGCTATTACAGGATACCCAGCTCATAGAATAAGCGTTGCTCATTTAAATGAAGATGCAAACTTAGATGACAAAGACATCTTAGTTATCGCAAAACCTAATAGTATTGCTAATAACTTAGATGAAGATGCACAAACTAATATCCTCCTTGATAACAATCAGCGTGCTATAAAACAAGCTATATACAATGGTGCATATGATGAACAAACTACAGATAAAGTAGAAGTAAGTATAAAAAGTAGCGGGGATATGGCCGTTATCACTGGCTTTCAATCACCGTTTGATTCAGAGCGTTCAATTGTATCGCTTAGTGCAACATCACAAAAAGCCTTTACTCTGCTTGATGATGCGTTAATGAGTTCAGAAGCGCTTGCACAAATTAAAGGCAGTGCGGCGGTTATAAACTCCCAAGGTATTAAAACTATTAAAACTGATGAGCAATATTTTGTTGGTCATATTCCAGTGCATACACTAATTTGGTTCCATTTGTCGGATCACCCATTTGTGCTGGCGCTATTGTCTATTTTAACACTACTGCTGATCTCATTTATAATATGGCGATTACTGCAAGCATTAACATACAAGCGCTTAGCTGAAGGAGATAAGTAATGAAGTCACTCATTAATGTATTTTTTACCGTGATTGCATTATTTACTTTTAATGCCAATGCACAAGTAGAGCAGTGCCAGCCATGGGATGCATGGCAAACATTTAAAAATAATTTTATAAGCAAAGATGGCCGCGTTATTGATTTGGGGAGTGAGCAAAATATCACAACCTCTGAAGGCCAATCTTATGCGTTATTTTTTGCTGTTGTAGCAAACGACAAAGCAATGTTTGACCTAGTGCTTGATTGGACACAAGAGCATTTATCAGAAGGTGATTTAAGCACTCGTTTACCGGCATGGCAATGGGGTGTTAACAATCAAAATATTGGCGGAATTTTAGACTCAAACCCAGCGTCTGATTCTGACTTATGGATAGCATACAGCTTATCGCAAGCAGCTATTCTTTGGGATGACCGCCGCTACAGTATATTAGCAGCCGTACTCGCACAACGAATAATGCGTGAAGAAACCGCCTATATCTCGGGTCTAGGTTTATCATTACTACCCGCTCCTACTGGTTTTGAATTTGATAATGAGCGTTTTAAGTTAAATCCGAGCTACTCGCCACTATTTATTTATCAGCAGTTTAAAAAGCTCTACCCACACTCGCCTTGGCATCAACTGCACGAAGGCTCAGCAAAGTTAATTTTAGATACAGCAAAACAAGGCGTTAGCCCTGATTGGGTAATGTTTGATGCAAATAACGGCTTTTACTACGATAAAAAAACAACTGACTTAGGCAGTTATAACGCCATCAGAGTATATTTATGGGCAAGCATGATGGCAGACAACGCGCCTTATAAAAAAGAGCTATTAGCGCAATTTAGCCCTTTTATAGAAACAATTAATAAACGTGGTTACGTGCCTTTAAATACTTATGCTAAATCAGGGAAATCTGAAAAAAGAGGTCCTCTAGGCTTTAATTCAGCTTTATTACCTTTACTAGCAACTAATAACGACAACTCTACAGTAATGGCAATTCAGCAAAAGCTAATGATTGATAAATCATTTACCCAGACTCGTTATTACGACAGCGTACTTAACTTGTTTGGTGCAAGTGCTTTAAATAAACGTTTTTCAATTACAGCAGATGGGACGCTACAACCGGTATGGAGCACTGAATGCCGTTAAGGTTTGCCCTAGCTTGCACATTAGCGCTTAGCTCTGGATTAAGCGCTAACACAGTCAACGATATTGATACGCAATCTGTTGATTGGTTACTAAGCCAAATAGGTATTGGTGAAGCACAGCAAAATAAAAAACTAGTTGAAGATAGCTTACGAAAGCTAGTCGCTATTGCCCCTGCCCGAATAGAAACACAGTGCGCGGTAGCGCGTTATGATTTTGCTAATGGCGAATCAGTAAAAGCCAACCAGTTATTAAGTAAAATAGATAATGGGCTTACCGAACAGGCTCCGTGCGTTGAAAAGCTAAAAGTACTTTCTCGTACTGAAGGCAAAGATAAATCTTCAATTCAACAAGCTAAATTATTGGCTCGTGCGGGTCGTTATGAACAAGCTCGCGAAATCTATAATAAGATTTTTAAAAATGTCTACCCAACACTAGATTACGAGCTTGAACATTTAAGCTGGTATGGACAAGATAGCTCCCAATGGGAGAGTGTAAAAAAAGGCTATGATAGATTAGCTCAAAACTATCCAAGTATTGCGCAAGTAGAAGTCGCTTATGCGCGTCACTTACTTAGGCGTAATCTGACAGATAAAAAAGCGATTGATATTTTAAGTAAATATGGTGCAGGGCCTACTTTTATCAATGAAGTAGAATACATCTGGCTTAGTGCTTTACTAGAAATGCCCTTAACGGATGAAACAGTCAAGCAGTATCAGCGCTATTTCACGCTTTATCCCTTTAGTAGCAAAGGTGAATTGCAGTACCAAGATTTTCTAAAAGATTATAAAAAACGCCAAACACTCCTTGCCGACCCTGCTTATCAATTTTGGGTAAAAGGTGATAAATTACTTGAGAAAAATAAGCTAGCTGCTGCAGAGCCTCTGCTTTTAAAAGCTTTAAGAGGCCGTCCGCAAGACGGCGCTATAATGCGAAGCCTTGGCACACTCTATTTACGCCTCGGTCAAAATCAAAAATCGTATCAATACTTTACGCGTGCGCAAAAATACACAACTGAGTTCGCTGAGCGTGAAACACTACAAGAATTAGCAAAAACAGCTAAGCTTTGGCTTTATATACGCGAAGCTAAAAATGCCATTAATAATAAAGAATTTAAAACGGCTAAGCTTAAGCTTGATTTAGCTGCCACCTTAGAACAAGAAACTAATACAGTAATATATAACAAAGGCTTATTACAATTTGCTCAAGGTCAATATTCACAAGCCGCACTTACATATCAAATTGTTTTAAAAAGCGAGCCGCTTAATAGCAGTGCTTTAATAGGCCTACTTGAAATAGCTGAATTAGAGCAGAATGAAAAAGCCCTAACCTCTTTTTATAACAGCTTATCGTTTAATCAAAAGAAACTAATTAAAGAACCTTATTCTGTATCTTTAAGCAGTCAGTACCGCGCAAAGGCAGAGGCGTTAACGCAATCTGGAGATTTAGAGCAAGCTGAAAAAGTATTAAAAAATGCAATTGAAATAGCGCCAGAACAGCCTTGGTTATACTACGATTTAGCCTTTATATATCAACAAAAAGGTCTGACAGAAGAGGCCCGCGCTTTATTTAATAATGTACTGTGGCAATTTCCGTTAAACCCACAGATTCGTTATAGCCACGCGCTTTTTTTACGCTCCCTTGATGACTATCAAGGTGCTATTAAAACATTGCAGTACATTCCATTTAAATCCAGAGATAAAGATATTATTGCGCTTGAACAGCAACTGCAACTCAATGAGTCTTTGACACAAAGTGAGCGCCATCTAGACGCTAAAAATAAAGCCACTGCGATTTATCATTTAAGTAGCTTAGAAGCACAGAACTTAACACCCGCTATGCAGGCAGAGTTATCGCGAAGTTGGTATAGAATTAATGAAAAAAAACACGCTATAAAACTTATAAACAAAGCACTGGAAGCTGAGCCTTCTCTTTCTGCTTATTGGCATACACTTTATGGTGAGTGGCTTTTAGAGCAAGGTGATGAAAATAAAACGAAGCAATGGTTTGAAAAGTACGTATTACCAGAGAGCGCAACTGAAAACGAAACAACTCAATATGTACAGCTACAAAATAGCTATATTACTCAGTATTACAATGGTAGTGATTTAATCGCTAAGCTTAACCAGCTGGATCAAAAATATAAAAATACTCCAGCAACAACTACTGCCCTTATTAATGCAAATTTAGCACTTGAACAGCGCGAAGCGGCCGTTATTTTGTATCAGCAAAAAGTACAAAATAAACAAACCATAGAGCCTCAAGCACTACTCGCTATTGCTAATGCATACATAGAACTTGGGGACGACTTTCAAGCAAAAGAAGTTACGCAAAAAGCGATTACGCAAACCACATCGCAAGAAGGTTATTTGCAACGCCAAATCATGTCATCTCTCAATGAGTTTAATTACTCAGGGGATGCACTTTACTTAGCTAAGCAACTTGTTGAAAAGTCACCCAACGATCAAGAACTACGTTATTTAGGCGCTCAAGTAGCCAGCAAATTCAACGAAACCGAACAAGCACAATCTTGGTACGCGCAAACCCTATTTCCTAATCGTACATTAAATGAAAAAGAGCTTTACGGAGCGCTTTCAAAAATAGATGAAAACGATGAATGGTATGTAAACGGTGCTAAAAGAGAGCTAATAAACGAGCAAAACAAAAACCAAGCATACATTGCTATTGGTGTTAACTTTAGTGGGCAAACAAGCACCGAAAGCGAAGCAACACTTGGTGCGGGCTTAGTCCCGATTGAGGCTTACTTTCCGCTTTGGCAAGGCCAAGGGTTTATTAAAGTAGACCCGACTACTATTAGCGCACAAACAACGCGCTTTGATGAGCAATTTGCTGGCAGCCGCTATGGACAAGGTGCACTGTGTATTTTTACCTGTTCAATCAATGAAGTAACACCACAGGAAAGTGGTGTAGATGTAGGTATTGGTTGGCAAAATGAAAACTGGCGTGTTGATGTAGGTACAACTCCACTTGGCTTTTTAATTGAAGATATTGTATGGGGTGTAAATTACGCAGACAGTTTTGGTGATTTTGGATACAGCCTAGAACTTGAAAAACGCCCAGTTACAAGCTCGGTACTTTCTTATGCAGGTCTTAAAGATGTAAAAACAGGTGAAGTTTGGGGTGGTGTACGCTCTACAGGCCTAACGGCTAATGTATCACACGACTTAGGCGGAAAATGGGGTTTTTGGTCAAGCGCCGACTTTACCCTATATAAAGGCCAAAATGTAAAAGACAACCAACGCTATCGTATGATGGGCGGTACTTATTACCGTGTAATTAGCAATCAAGAGCGTGAATTCACCGCAGGCGCTAGCTTATTACATTGGGCATACAAGTATAATTTAAGTGAAGAAACATGGGGTCATGGTGGTTATTACAGCCCACAAAACTATGTAGGTTTATCTGTGCCACTCACTTATGACGCGCGTTGGGGCGATGATTTTGTTTATCGATTAAAAACCGGTGTTTCGTACTCGCAAACAAAAACTCAATCTATTGATTTCTTCCCTAATGATGGCGATTTGCAAATAGCTGCATATGATAGAGAGTCAATAACAGGTGTTGATCCTGTATTTGAAGGTGAAACAAGTTCTGGTGTTTCATATAATCTTGAAGGTAGTTTTGAGTATAGAATAACGCCGAATTGGTTCTTTGGTGGTTACTTAGCCATCGATCGTTCTGACTTTTACGAACCAAATTTTGGCCAGCTTTATATACGTTACTACTTTAATCCTGTGTACGGAACACTTGAGTTTCCAGGCACCCCTATTGTTCCTTATGCTGAGTTTTAACTTGGCATAAGGTGATACACCGCGAACACTTCCCCTAGCACTAAGGTATATGTATACTTGAGCGCAATTGTAACTAGGATAAGGGTGTGTCTCTTACCTTGTGGTGTTACTGCCATATAGCAAATCATTATCTTAGCTACAAATAATATACTGATGGTCGAGCATTTTAGTGGTTACAAATTCTAAAATAGCTAAAGCAAAAAATTATAAGGCCATTACAACAATTCTTAAAGTTAGGAAGTAAATATGAGTTCAGCTCCAGATAGTGGTTGGTGTGGCCACCCTAAAGGACTTTCGACATTGTTCTTCACTGAAATGTGGGAACGAATGAGTTATTACGGTATGCGAGCTATGCTCGTATTATTCATGACAGCAAGCTTACAAGAAGAAGGCCTTGCCTTTACTGTTGCATCAGCTGCTGCAATTTATGGTTTGTATACGGGCGCAGTATACTTTTTAGGCTTACCTGGTGGTTGGCTAGCTGATAGATTGTTTGGTGGTCAAAAAGCAGTTTGGTATGGCGGTATAATCATTATGATTGGCCACATTATTTTGGCTATTCCACATGATTATTCTTTCTTCATTGGCTTAATATTTGTAGCAACAGGTACTGGTTTACTAAAACCAAATATCAGTGCAATGGTAGGCCAACTATACAGTGATACTGATGAGCGTCGTGATGGCGGTTACGCTCTTTATTACATGGGTATTAACATGGGTTCTTTAATAGGTTACTACGTATGTGGTTACTTTATGGAGAACGTAGGCTGGCACTGGGCATTTGGTGCGGCAGCTGTCGGTATGGCCATTGGTTTAGTTCAGTACAAACTCACACTTAATAACTTACCAGAGCATAGCTCTTTACCAGCAAATCCATTAGGTCCTAAAGGTACTTCACGTGCATGGATTGGTATTGCTGCATTTGTAATTGCAGCTGCTGCAGTTACTACGGCTGCAATGACCGGCGCAATTGTAATCAATCCAACAGTGGTTGCAGGTTACACAGCGATTGTATTTACTATTATCTTTTTTGTTTATTTTGGTGTTATTTACTTTACAGGTAAATTAACCGATGCCGAAAAACAAAGAATGTGGGCACTATTTTTAGTCTGTATTGCTTCTGCATGTTTTTGGTCTGGCTTTGAACAAGCCGGTTCTTCATTAAACCTATTTGCCCGTGATTACACCGACCGATTTATTGGTACTTTTGAAATCCCTACAACGTGGTTTCAATCATTAAACTCACTGTTTATTATTGCTTTATCGCCATTTTTTGCAGCGCTTTGGATTAACTTATCTAAAAGCTTAGTGTCACCTAGCTACAGCGTTAAATGTGCAATTGGCTTAATTATCATGGCATCTGGCTTTTTAGTTATGTTTATGGCGGCTCATTACGCAGCTGAAGGCCTAAAAGTAGCGCCTTACTGGCTTGTTACTACGTACTTTTTACATACAGTGGGTGAGCTTTGTTTAAGCCCTGTAGCGTTAAGTGCTGTAAGTAAGTTATCGCCTAGACGTTACACAGGTCAAATGATGGGTGTATTTGTATTAACTTACTCAATCGGTAATATTATTGCGGGTTTACTTGCTGGTAATTTCGATCCGAATAATGTTTCTGAAATTCCTAACTTATACTTACAAATTGCATTATTTAGCATTGGTGTTGGTGCTGTCTTAGTACTAATGACCTTTAAAGCTAAAGTATGGGAAAAACAAGGGTTAGAAGAGAAAGTCTCTTAATTGTTGTTTATTTTTAATATAACAACATAACCTAAACATTCCTCCATAGCTTCTATGGGGGAATTTTTTTATTCAACTTTGCCCTGCCCCCGTTAACTGATATTATGTCCTGATTGATTATTCAATAGACTCAGGGACAGCAGTATATGCATTCATTAAGATTATTACGTGCCACTCTAATAGCATTTCTCCTTATTTTTTTATCTGCCTGTGGTGGAGCCGAAGATCAAGTTACAGTAAATCCAAATGATCCTTTAGAACCTGAGTCTAGTGGCTTAATTATTACCAATGCTAATGGCTTACAAACGTCATTAGATGAAGGTAACTTTACTATCAATGCCCCTGGGGAAATAGTGGCTAACGATACTGAAATTACCTACGAAAAATTAGTCCTTGATGAGAATAATCAAGCTAAAAATATCATTTCAGATATACATACGCTTACCCCGAATACACTCCAACTTTCTAGCTCAATGACAATCACTATAAAAATACCTGACGACTATGTATTAGGCGGCCAATTAACTATTGCGCGTTTGAGCGGCGATTCTTGGTCAAGTATTACTAATTCAACGGTATCGCAAGGCTTTGTTAGCGCACAAGTAGACCAACTAGGTAGCTATGCAATAGAAATGCAACGTACTGTCGCGTTTTCTGATATTGGCCCAACCTGTGATGCAAATGCAACAGAGCAATCTGTAAGGTTTGTGCACGTTGCCGACATGCATTCTCGCTTTGGGTATCAGGAACAATATTTTAGCCGCATTAAAGCTTATTATAAAAAAGCGCTAAGCGAATCACCCCATACATTATTTACCGATGGTGGCGATGATTACGAAAAAGGGACCGTTGCAGAGCAAATATCACAAGGCTTAGCCTCTGATGAAACCGTAAAGCTAATGGCTTTTGATTTACGTGTTTTAGGGAATCATGACTATGCATGGGGTCCTGAAAAGCTGCTTGAGTTTTCACAAGACGATAATGCCATTGTACTTGCCAGTAATACCCGCTTTGAGGGAGGAAACCGTCAGAATTTTGGTGGTGTAGACTTTGCTAAGGTGCAGGTTGGTTGCATAACATTAGGTGTGTTTGGGATGACGTCGGTACCATGGGATGAGCTTGACGAACCAATTGAAAACGACCCTATTCCTGACTTTATAAAACAATTTAAAATGAGTTGGAAATGGCAACAAATCGCACAAAGTATTGTAAGCCAATACAGCGATGACGTTGATTACATGATTATGCTAAGCCATTTGGGCAAAGGAACTGACGTTGAGATAGCAACCAATGTACCGGGTATAGATTTAGTGCTTGGTGGGCATACTCATGGTGGTGAAGACTTTATAGAGCTTGAAAATAATGCTTTAGTCATTCAACCAGAATTTTATGCTCGCGGAGTCACCGATTTAAATTTAGTATTTAATACTACCGATAAAGCACTAAGTCGTTACGAGTATCAACATGTAGATACGCGAACATCTATAGAACCTGACGAAGAAACTAAGCTAGCTATCGATGAAATAATGGGCCGATATGCACCCGATGCTGATACAGAAATTGCCATTTCAGAAAACTACCCAAGTAGCTTTGAAGTTGCAGAAATAACAGCACTTGCAACTAAACACTCAAGCTCAATCAACGCAGCGCTGCTTAACCCTGAACTTGTACAAAAAAGATGGACGCCTGGCACTGTTACACAAGAAGATTTTCACAAAGCATTTTATGTTGAAAGACAGCCTTCAAACACACCTGGCTTTAATTCACTGTATCAAGTAACCGTTACAGGCACTGATTTAAACACAATGATTGCCAGCCAACCCGATTGGTTTGTGTTAAAGCCAGAAGATATTCAAGTAACGACAAATTATAATGTCGCTTTATTTAAAGGTGCGGCACTTAATCCAGATTTATTTTTTAGCAGTGTTACTTTTAATGATGTAAAGCCAATTGCCGAAGCATGGTGGCTACTTGATCAATACGCGCGCTTTAGAACAACTCAATGTCTTCACCTTGATACAGACACACAGCTTAATGCTTGCCAAGATGTTGCAAATATAACAACTTGGAACTTTGACGATCCAACAAACCCACTAACTCCAAACTCAGGCCCATCTGTTTTAAGCTACTTTGACCCAGAAAATGACGGTTGGGGCCCAGAAGATACACGCTATGAGACAACCACTGATCTTAATATTTCCGATTTAACTGATGGTCCTTCTGGTGTAATGGCTTTTACTCGTCACTCCCCAACAGAAGGCCTATTGATTACGTTAAACACAGCTGCAAATGGTGATTTTAAACATGACGGGTTAGTGTCTGACTACACAATAGTTATGGATATAAACTGGCCATTGGAAACAAACGACATTTACCGCGCAATAATCCAAGCCGATACCGAAAACTACGATACAGATGATGCAGATATATTTGCAAGCCCTGACGGTGGGTACGGTGAAGCAACCAGCAATAGTGGATACTTTGGCGATACTGAACCAGGTAATTGGCATCGTATTGCCTTTGTATTTTATGCTGCACCAACAAATGGCGTATTTGAAATATATGTAGATGGTGAACTCGAAGGTGTTAAAGAAGAAGGCGAGATAAACCGTCGATGGGCACTTGATAAAACAATCCTGTTATTTACAGATAACAACTACGAAACCCGGCCTGGTTACTTAAATGCATTACTCTATGCTGGTCGTGCTATGACTCGCGGTGAAATTAAAAGTATGGGCGGCGCACAACAAAAGCTCTCTTTTGAGCAATCGACACGAGTGCTAAATCAAACCATTGAGCGCCATTACCAAGCAGCTCCAGCAATTAAAACTAACCTGTGGATAGAGCAGCGAAACAAGTTCTTTGGTAATGGCTCTTAAAGTGTAAAAAATTAAATACAAACAGGCTTTTGCTTATTCATTATAAAAGGAGGTTTGACGCAGGTTAAACCTCATTTTTAGTATTTAAATACAACAACTTAAAAACAAGTACTTCCACTTTAATTTGTACCATATAACTTCATTTTACTTAACTGTATTACAAACGCGTAACTTTATAATAACCGTCCTATTAAATTTACACATACCACATTTACTAAATAGCGCTCCCCTCTTCCCCAAATCAAAAATCTGGTTGATTATCTACTGCAATATGACAACAACACATAATCGCAGTGCTTAATTGCGGGAGTAATAATAATGAGTGAAGTAAATAACTATTTAGGTTTAGTCGGTATTGAATTTACCGAGTACGCAACACCTGATGCTGATTATATGGATAAAGTATTTACTGATTTTGGCTTCTCTAAGCTTAAAAAATTCAAAGGTAAAGACATTGTTTATTACAACCAAAACGATATTCATTTTTTACTGAATAACGAGCGTGAAGGTTTTTCGGCAGAATTTGCTAAAAGCCATGGTCCTGCTATTTGTTCAATGGGTTGGCGTGTTGAGAATGCGCAAAAAGCATTTGAAACTGCAGTAGAGCGTGGTGCGAAACCAGCCACTGATTCAACGCATAAAAATATGCCTTACCCTGCAATTTATGGCATTGGCGACAGCCTAATTTACTTTATTGAAAACTTTGGCGACAAAGGCACTATCTACGAAAGTGATTTTGAAGATTTAGAAACGCAAAATGTTGTAGAAGATAAAGGCTTTATCCGAATCGATCATTTAACTAATAACGTCTATAAAGGCACCATGGAAAAATGGGCTAACTTTTATAAAGACGTGTTTGGTTTTACAGAAGTACGCTACTTTGACATTAAAGGTCAAAAAACGGCGCTTATTTCGTATGCACTTAAGTCCCCTTGTGGCACCTTCTCTATTCCAATAAACGAAGGTAAAGGTAACGATAACAACCAAATTGATGAATACCTTGGTGAGTACAACGGCCCTGGCGTTCAACATTTAGCGTTTTTAACAGATGATTTAGTAAGCTCTCTTGATAAGCTTGATAAATCAACAATCGCTACTTTGGATATTATTCCAGAGTACTACGACACTATTTTTGACCGTGTACCTTGGGTTGCAGAAGATAAAGAAAAAATTCGTCAACATCAGATACTCGTAGATAGCCAGAGTGAAAATTGTTACTTATTACAAATTTTCTCTAAAAACTTATTTGGTCCAATCTTTATAGAAATGATCCAACGCGTTGATGATGGTGGCTTTGGTGAAGGTAACTTCCAGGCATTATTTGAATCAATCGAACGCGACCAAGAGCGTCGCGGCGTTTTATAAAATATTTGAGTAAATTAAAAGCAGCGAACTTCGCTGCTTTTGTCGTTTTAATATTTAAAAAGTATTGCGCTAAGTACAAGTATGATTAAATAAACTATACCTTGTCGCCATACAGTAAAATCCAAAGGAAATGTAATGAGCCTAATTAACGAAACCCATGATATTAATTTAACCAGCTGGGTAGAGTCAGCTAATGTTGATAATTGTGACTTCCCAATTCAAAACTTACCGTTTGCAGAATTTCGTCGCAAAGGGTCTGATGAGGCCTTTCGTGGTGGTGTTGCAATTGGTGACCAAGTAATTGATTTAGCAAAACTGAGTAAATTAAATGTTTTAACAGGTGACGCTAAAACAGCCGCTGATGCAGCAAGTGAAGCAACTCTAAATACATTTATGGGTTTAGGGGGGCAGTATTGGTCAGCACTGCGTTTAGCGCTTTCAAAAGCACTACGAGCAGGCTCTGAGCACCAACAAGCGCTTAGCGATACGCTTGTAGCACAATCTAATATAGAGTTTTCTTTGCCTTGTCGTATCGGCGATTACACCGACTTTTACACTTCTATTTATCATGCTACTGCTGTGGGTAGTTTGTTTCGCCCTGATAACCCATTACTACCTAACTATAAATGGGTACCTATTGGTTATCATGGTCGTTCTTCATCTATTGACGTATCAGGTCAAACATTTCATCGCCCTAAAGGCCAAACTAAAGCGCCTGATGCAGAAGTGCCATCATTCGGTCCTTGTAAACGCCTTGATTACGAACTAGAAGTTGGTATTTATTTAGGTAAAGGTAATGCACTTGGCGATGCAATTGCGATTGAAAATGCAGAAAACCATGTATTTGGCTTTTGTGTATTTAACGATTGGTCAGCTCGCGACTTACAAGCGTGGGAATATCAACCGCTTGGTCCTTTTTTAGCTAAAAACTTTGCCTCAACTGTATCGCCTTGGATTGTTACAACCGAAGCGCTAGCACCTTATAGAACAAGCTGGACACGTGATGAAAACGACCCACAGCCTATGGACTATTTAGAGTCAAAAGCGAATCGCGACCAAGGTGCTTTTGATATTCAAATGGATGTTAAAATCCAAACGGAAAAAATGCGTAGCGAAGGCCATAACCCAACGCGCGTATCAACATCTAGCTTTAAGCACTCTTACTGGACTGTGGCACAAATGGTTACTCACCACACAGTAAATGGTTGTAACTTTATGCCAGGTGACATGTTAGGTTCGGGCACTCAGTCTGGTCCAACGCACGAAGAAGCGGGTTCTTTACTTGAGCTTTCTCGTGGCGGTAAGGAGAAAATTACGCTAAGCAATGGCGAACAACGTAGCTTTTTAGAAGATGGCGATAACGTTATTATGCGCGGCTGGTGTGAAAAAGAAGGCTATGCACGCATAGGTTTTGGCTCGGTAGAGAGCACCGTACTGCCTACAAAATAATACATTTTCATAAATTAAACATAAAAGGGCCGCTTGCTAAAAGCAGCCCTTTTTTATTAATTTTTGAACAGTTACAATTTTTTTCTAGCTTTTTTAACTCAAATTGCTATCTTAATTCGGTTAATAGCCAGTGTTTATATGCCATGTCAGTATTTATAAAGTCTTTTTATCATAAATTTTTCCCAGCTCGACAGCTACTTATTCGTCAAAATGGCGAAGTTAAGCACGTTGTTTTAGCTCCTTGGTTTCAACTTCTTGTAGCATTGCTTATTTTAGTCACTTTCACTTGGCTGAGCATTTCGAGCTTTCGTGTTTACACACAAACAAATAAAATTTCCGACATAGAACAAAGTCAAATAAACGAGCAAACACTTTGGCAACAAAAAGTAAATGAGCAGCAAGCCCTGCAAGTAACGCAATTAGAACAACTTGCAGTACTTGAGCAAAAGCAGGCGCTACTGCAAAGCATGATAGAGTCCCTTCCCGCTTCAATCAGTAAAGACGTTATTAAGCTTGATACAGATCTTGATGTACCTATTAATGAAAATGGCAATGAATTTCATGAGCCATTAGTCGATGAAAATCAAAAAGGTAAACAAGCACAGTTAATCGTTCCAATTACATTCGCAACAAGAGTGGCCAACTTAAATAATCATTATGAGCAAAGCTTTACCTATTTAGATAACCAAATTAGTGAACGTCATCAAGCCATTTTAGCTATGGTCAAAGGCGCAGGAATTGAGTCAGCGCTTGAGCAACATTTAATCTTAAGCGACCAAACAACCGCACAAGGTGGCCCACTTGATACATTTAACGAAACAAAAATCCCAAGCCACTTTTTAGCTATCGTTGATAAGTTATTAGCATTAAATAATTTAGAAAACTTTTTAACTGAGCTACCAAATACCCTGCCTTTAGCTAAAGCTAAATATTATATTTCAAGCAACTTTGGCCTCAGAAAAGATCCAATGAATAGCAATCATGCCTTTCATAAAGGAATAGATTTAGCCGGTTGGCATAAAACCGAAATATTTGCGCCAGCAGACGCTGTAGTGCTTCGTGCCGGTCGTAATGGTGGTTATGGTAACTTTATTGAGCTGGAGCATAAAAATGGCTTAGTGACACGATTTGGACACTTAAATAAAATTAAGGTGAAAAAAGGTCAGCAGATCACTAAACACGACATAATTGGTTTAATGGGCAGCACAGGTAGAAGCACAGGCACTCATTTACACTACGAAGTATTGCTTAACGGTAAACAAGTCAATCCTCTAAAAATAACAAAGGCGCTTTCTCGTGTTTGGTAGAAAAAAACAAAAAACAGTTAGCTCTAATTTAAAAAGAGTAAATCACACACCGTCTATTATTTCACAAGACGTCTGCCTTACAGGCACTTTAATTAGCCAGGGTGAAGTACAACTTGATGGCCGCATTGATGGCGACATAAAAGTGGAGCATTTAGTTATTGGTTCAACGGGTGTTGTTGAAGGTATTGTTGAAGCTAAAAGCGTCATTGTTAAAGGCAAAGTTATTGGCTCAATTAATGCCAGTGAAGTGAAAGTACAAAGCGGTGCGCATGTTCATGGCGATGTGTTTCACGATACATTGAGTATTGATGCAGGCGCAGTAATTGAAGGCAGTTTAAAGCAACGTTTTGAAAAAGAAGAGCCTGAACTAATTTCGAAAGAACTTAAACCTGCAAAAGAAGTTAAAGCATTGTTGAAGGAAGACGGCAGCGACTTATCGTTTGTGAATAAACAAGCCGCTGATAAAAGCTAAGTCAAATCTGCTTAACGTAAGTTACCTTTTTTCAGTAATGTACATTGTAATATCTGCAGTGAAAACGAGTTCATTGCGGGTGTTATAAAGCTTAACCGGTACTACTAAGTCCTCTTTATCAATCCACCTATGTGGTAAATCAATTTCCGCAATTGCAGTCACGTCAGTATCTACTTTTGCTAAGTAGCGGACAGTCATCCCTTTTGGGATCCAACGATGGGTTTTAACTGGCACTGTTGCATCGACCATCACACCCGCACACAACTCAGCTAAGTTACACTGCGCAATAGCATGAATAGTTCCAATATGATTATGAACGCTGCGACGATTTTTAACCACTGCGCTACAATGCCCTTCTCGAAGGTCAAGTACGTAAGGCTTCATCGAACCAAAGTATGGCGCTTTAAAACAAACAGCTTTAGTAAAAAGCCAATTCCCAAAAGGTAGACGCTTAAATTTATGCCATGTTTGTACAAGTGCAGATTTATTACTCATTATTATTTTTTCCATCAACAGTTACTTTTCTCAAACTAACACATCAGACCAGTTTTAAAAAGCGCATTTATACTGCCTTTTTAGCTTAATCTAATCAAATAATAATAATGACAATCTATGCAGGGGCCATAAGCCCTTTCTTTTTTACGAGTGCCCACCTAAAATACTCGGCAAAAGGAGACTCAATGCAAACACAGCCCGCTAAACCTAATATGACTTTATTACTTATCTTAGCGTTACTCGTTATATTTTGCCCTATGGCAATCGATATTTACTTACCCGCTTTTCCTACTATTGCAGAACAATTTGCAGTAACAGAACAACAAGTACAGCAAACCGTTGCTATTTTTATGCTAACAGTAGGTTTAGGCCAATTAATTGCAGGTCCTTTAGCTGATAAATTTGGCCGAAAGCCAGTGGCTATAGTGGGCATTAGTTTATATGCAGGCTCAGCATTACTTGCCTATTACTCAGCATCTTTTGAAGTATTAATGATTGCACGTGCGCTTCAAGGTTTTGGAGCGTGTGCCACATTTGTTGTCGCATTTGCGATAGTGCGTGACAAATATGGTAGTGAACGAAGCGGGCAAATGATCACTTATCTTAACGGGATTGTGTGCTTTATTCCGGCAATGGCACCTATTTTAGGGGCCTGGCTTACCGTACAATTTGGCTGGCGTATGAACTTTATGTTTTTAACCGCGTTTGCCATTTTAGGCCTTATTGTTACTCTATTCTTTTTTAGAGAGACCCGTCCTGCTGATAGCCATTATCAGGGCCATATTTTAGATTTGCGTCGCTTTACACCGATTATTAAAACACCAATATTTTTGTTTAATAGTCTAATTTGTATGGTCGCCATGTCGGCTATATTAGTTTATGTAACGCTCGCACCAGGCTGGCTTATCACACATTTAGGCGGCACAGTAGCCGACTTTACTTTTTGGTTTACGTTAAATGCCGTAATAAGTATTGTCGCAAGTTTTATATTACCAACGTACATTAAACGAAATAGCCAGCGCGCTTTGCGTGTCGGTGTGAGTGTATTGGTTTTTTCAGGCATTTTAATGCTAGCCCTTAGCGGTATAGAAACAGCATTTGCGCTTATGTTACCTATCTTAATTGCAGCATTAGGGTTTGCTTTAAGTTTGGGCTCTGCTGCAGGTATGTCCCTATCTAGCTTTCCTAAACAAGCAGGCACAGCCTCTGCACTACTTGGTGCTATGCAAATGAGTGGCGCGAGTATACTCGTTGTTTTAACCCAATATTTGGGGTTAAGTACACCGTGGTTAATTGCTTTTCATTTATTATTACTAGTTCCGCTTTGGATTATTTTAATGAGCAAAAAAGCACATACTTTACATCCAACTAAAAGCGCTCAATGATCAATCCTGATTTTTTAGTTTCATTTTTATTAGCCAGCTTTTTAATGGCAGTAGCGCCTGGGCCATCAAATGCATTTTTGATGGCACAAACATTTGCTAATGGACGAAGCGCTGGTATGCAAAGTGCTTTTGGTTTTGCATTAGGTGGGGTTGTTCATACGCTGTTTGCTGTTGTAGGCCTAAGCGCAGTACTAAAAGCTTCTCCTAGTGCCTATGCCGCAGTGCAATATGCAGGCGCAGCATACTTATGTTATTTAGGGCTTGTGATGATTAAAGGCACGTTAAAGCAGCCAGAGCCTATATCTGAGGGCACGCAAACCGATAAACCGCATATAAATACCAGCAAAAAAAGTAACGTCATGTTTCAGGCCATGATGACTGAAGTACTGAACCCCAAAGTAGCGTTATTCTTTATTGCATTTATTCCGCAATTTGTAGATCCAACGCTTTCATCTGCTACTTTTCAGCTCGCTTTTTTTGGCTTACTTTACCCTCTTTTTGCTTTTCCGATTGACTGCACGTATATTTATTTTGGCGACAAAATTGCACAGTTTTTTAGACGTAACCCAAATAGCCAACTTTGGATTGATAGAATCACCGGCATTGTATTTATTGCCCTTGCTATCAATCTATTATTTTAACTAACCAAAACAGTGGTTAACTAATAAAAAGAATCAGCATGGAACAAAAAACACAATCTCTTCCCGCGCAAAAGAATATTGCTTTAGTTGCACACGACGGTAAAAAAGCAGCATTAAAAGTATGGTGTGAAAAGCACAAAGACATATTAAGCAAACACACTTTATATGGCACCGGTACTACGGGGCATTTAATCCAAAAGACCACAGGGCTTGATGTAGTTCAGCTTCTAAGTGGCCCAATGGGCGGCGATCAGCAACTAGGCGCTAAAATAGCGGAGCATGAAATACATGTTTTAATATTTTTTTGGGACCCATTAGCATCACAGCCTCACGACCCTGATGTTAAAGCACTGCTACGTTTAGCCGCTGTTTGGAATATTCCGGTGGCGTGTAATGAAGTAAGCGCCGATATGTTATTGAGCTCACCGCTTATGGACGTAGAGCTTGAGCGTACCTTGCCAGATTACGAAAAATACCTCGCAACCCGACAAATAGATCTTTAAATTTTTAAGCTACTTATAAAGCATGCTGGCCCATTTAGTCAGGCCAGCGGTTACACTACCAAAGTGATCCCCGTTAACCATTTTTATATCACCTAAATGCTCACTTAAGGCTGCTTTGATCAATGGTGATTGTGCACTACCGCCTGTTAAGTAAATAATGTCTGGCGTGGTTGCAGCGTCGCTGATTGCTTGTTTTGCTAAAGTAACTATTTGGCTAATACTACTCTCAACGGCAACAGCTAAATCGCTTACCGATACATTTTTATTCAGCCCACTATCTAAAAAGCTTAAATCACAATCAAACGCACTAGCTGATGAAAGTGCTATTTTAGCCGCTTCACCTTGTTGCACTAACTGATGGCCTTGCTTGTTTTGCTGTAAATGTATTAAACGCTTATAAAGCTCTGGCGCACTTACATCACGTAATTGTGCATTCAGCTCTCGGGTATGGCTCTCACTATAGAATTGGCTTTGTAAGTTTACATCGTTAATTTTACACGCTTGCCAAAATGCTTGATTAGGCAAAGGCAAACCCGATTTAAACGTACTGCCTAAACCCAATAACGGCATTAAACCATGATAGCTCAATGCAATATCTAAATCATTTCCGCCAATACGTTTACCGCTGTGAGATAAAAAATCGCCATCGCGCTGGCTATTGCCTCTAAAGCTTGGGCCCATTTGTACAAACGAGCAGTCACTTGTACCACCACCAATATCAATAACAAGTACTTTTTGATCCTGAGTTAAATCACTCTCATAATCGATACCCGCAGCAAGTGGCTCATATAAAAACTCTACGTCTTTAAAACCAGCACGTTTAGCAGCGCGTTCTAAAATACCTACCGCTTGTTGATTTGATTGCTCACCACCTACAGCCTGAAAGTTTACTGGGCGACCAATCACTGTTTGCGTAAGTGTTTTACCTAGAGAGAGCTCAGCGCGTTGCTTAATTTTTAAGATCATCGCTGTTGCGATATCTTCAAAAAAGTTAATTTGACCTTGTTTAAGGCCCGTTGCGCCAAAAAATGATTTAGGGGACTTAACAAAGTAACCTTCTTCAGGAAACTGCACGTACTCGCTAATCGCTTCACGACCAATAAATAGGGTTTCATCTGAAGGTTGTAAATCAAGGTCTGACTTAATACGCGGCAAGGTATTTAATAATGCTTGGCGCTGAGTTAAAAAGTTATGTTCATGGTCTGTGCCGTGTAAATGCTTAGCAACAAAGTCAACAACCAAGGCACTGTGATGAGTGTAAAGTGTAGACGGTAGGTAATGTTTTCCTTGCTCTAGCGGTACTAATTGAACATTACCCTCGCTCATTACACCCATAGCACAATTAGAACTACCGTAATCAAAACCTACAAACATACTTCACCACACATTACCAAAAAGGCCGCGCAATTTAGCACACTTTGTAAAATTTATAAATGTTATAAACTGTCTCTGGCACGTAAAAAACTAGCGAAACGCGGTAAACCATTTTTTGTTAAACCATGAAATCGATATGTTACAGTGCTACCTATCTCGGGCGGGGCTGCGCGCTGTGCATCACTAAACCCAGTACCAATAGAAAACACCTGCCCTTGTGCTGTTTTTACTCTTAATGCCCCTAACATACCTTGGTACTTGCCTTTACCTGGTAAATGCGCAACTACAATCGCTTCAGCATCTAAATAAGGCTTTAATTTTAGTAATGAATTGCTCCGTCCATTACTGTGCTTAGCACTAGCCAAATGAAGCATTACGCCCTCACCGCCCTGTTTAGTTATGTTTTCAAAATACTCTGTAAGCTGCTCATTATTGGTAAAGCTATATTGAACTACAACACTAATATGCGGCGAGTTTAGGCTAGTAATGAGCTCATTATAGTTTTTATAGCGAGTGCTAAAAGGCAAGTTTTTATCTGGCATATCAAATACTTTATAAGTAATAGTTTGCCAATCATGATTATTAGGTTTTTTAGTTCTTACTATGCCACTAAGCACAGAAAAGTGCTTACGCTTGGTCCATAGCTCACCATCAAGCCATACATTTGGCAATGTGGCCGTAAACCAACTTGGCGAATTGATAATATTGCCCTTGCGAGTAACAAACTGCGTGCCAGTCCATATAGCTCTGACACCATCATATTTTTCACTGACTAAATATTTACTTACATCGTAATGTTTAGTTTCGTCATATACTTTAGCCAGTAAAACAGAGGGTTGTGCTGCACTTATACATCGCGTAAAAAGTACAGCAACAATTAAAAGCAGATGTTTAAAAGTAAACATTGGCGCATCCAAGCAAGTAAAAGTTGGCTTAAACTATAGTTGAGATTGCGCCCATTGCCAAAACTCATCTAAGTTACTCATTTTATAGGTAGCTTGGCTAAAATCATGATCTTTAGTGTGGCTATTAGCAATAGCTACAACACGTAACAAGGCGTTGTTGGCCGCCGTAACGCCGGTAAATGTATCCTCAACAGCAATTGCATTGCCAGCTTGTATATTTATCTGCTTAAGCGCCAGTAAATATGGGTCTCCTGCAGGCTTAGGATTAGTTACATCATCTTTTGTTACCACCGTATCAAACAGCTCATAAAACCCTAAACCTTTAAGTATTGGCATGGCTTCACTTTTAGCGCTACCAGTTACTAGCGCCATTTTTAAGCCACTCGCTTTTACGGCTTTCAATGTTTGCTCTGTAAATGGCATGAGTGGCGGTAAATGTGTTATTACAAATTCGCCAAATAGACGGTATTTTTCATCCGCTAAAAACTGTGCACTTACCGATAAACTATGCTCTTGCTTAATCTCTATTGCAGCTTCTAAAGTCGGTCGCCCCGAAAAACGCTGACAAAAATCATTTTCTAAATAACTAACACCATAAGGCTTAAGTAGTTTACTCCAACATACAAAATGCATGCTTTCTGAATCAACTAATGTGCCATCCATATCAAATAATACTGCTTCTAATGTCATCCTCATTCCTTATTTAACCTAAGCTAAATTTTGATAATAAAAAAGGCGCCTAAGCGCCTTTATTAAATTGTAGTTATTGCGTTAGACCAGCTGGTGGCTCACCAGTGGCTTCTTCACCCGTATCAACATCAACAAGCTCATAGCCACGCGTTTTACGCATAACTTTAAGTACAGGTTTTTCAAATGCTGTTTTTAAGCGTTCTGAGTCATCTTTCAATTCATCTAAGGTCGTACCAAAAGGGGCTGCGCCAGTTTCTGACCAGTTAGTTACTTTACCATTTAGGTTATATTCTACTTCGTGTATTTGATATTGCGCTGCTTCGTCTTTCGTTGCTTCACAAAAAATTACACGGTAATTCCAAAATCCAGCCATTTTCTTATCTCTTTAAATTAATTAACGCTACTTTACCAGCTTTATAAAAACATAAAAGCCTGCACAAGGCAGGCTTTTAAAAATTAATATAATTTAAGGTTATCTTTAGAAGAAGTTAACTTTAAATTCAGCACCAACATAACGCTCTTCGTTAACAATACCTGTATTGTTATTGAAATCTACTGCGCCAATAACTTGTTGCTCGTCAAATAAGTTACGAACAAAAGCAGCTACTTCGTATTCGTAATCGCCTTCAGACCATGTGTAACCTGTACGCAAACCTGTTTCAATAAGCTCTTTACCTTCAAACTCTACCGATTCGTAAAGGAACATATTGATTTTACTGCGATAAGAAATATCACCGCTTGCGAAGAAGTTACCATCGGCAAGTTCTTTAGTGTAGCGAAGCGTAAAGTTAGAGATCCACTCAGGCGCATGCGGTAAGCTATTACCATCAAGTACAGCAAGCCCAGAAGCATTAATTGGGTCAGTTACAGTACATTGTGCACAAACAGCTACAGCTAAATCGTTATCTTTGATTTCTGTTTTGTTATAGCTTAGGTTAAATGTTGCATTGAACTCATCGCTTAATACCCACTGCGAGTCTAACTCAAAACCATAGCCTGTTGTTTTATCAGCATTAAGCAAGCGGTTAAAGTTAGCACCACCACCGACAGCGGTAAGTTGCTGGTCATCCATTGTGTAGTAAAACACAGTGGCATTAACACGGCCTTGCCCATCTAGCACGTCTGATTTAATACCGGTTTCGTAAGAAGTGATTGTTTCTGATTCAGCTGTCGTTACATCATTACCAAACAAAATACGACCTTGTAAACTAGGTGCGCGGAAGCTGTTAGCTACGCGGCCATACCAGTTTACATCGTCGTTTACTTTATAGCTTGCCGATAAATCCCAGCTAATATGATCATCGCTCACATTTTGTTTAACCGGTGCTAAGGGACCTGCGCCAATTGGGCTAAGTGTACGGTCTGCTACAAAATCTTTGTCATCATCAGAGTAACGAAGTCCCGCTGTTACTTTTAAATCATCTGAAAAAGTATAATCTACAGAACCAAATACAGCCCAAGCAGTTGTGTCTTGTTGTTGGCGAACATAACCATTTAAAACACCATTATTTGAAGTGTCATAACTAAAGTTTTCAATCGTTAGTTCTTCATCGAAGTAAAAAACACCTACTTGATAATTTAAATCGCCATCAAAGTTACTAGATAAACGTAGTTCTTGCGTCAACTGGTCGTGATCTGGAATACCATCAGCACTTTCTGAAGAAAAAGGAATAAAATCAGGTCCCATAGCAACTGGAACGTCATCTATTGAGAAGCCGCCGTAACCACCGTCAATATCAGCACGCGAATATATTTCAGCACTTTCCCATGCAGAAATTGAAGTGATTGTGTGGTTTTTAAGTTCCCACTCAAGCTTTAAGCTTGCACCTTCAGATTCTACTTGTTGAGTAGAGCGAGATGCCGCATCTTGATAAACAACATCACTTTCATAGTTATCGACTAGCTCATTAGTACCCGTTTTAATTACATTTGCACGAAAGGCAATTGGCGAGCCATCTAAATCACGTGTGTGATAGTTTAATAAAGCAGTAAAATCATCGCCTTCATATAAAAATTGAACACGTGCCGCTTTTTCAGTGTAACCACCTTGCTCGTCTTTAGCTTCAAAGCCTGGCGCTTGGTTATCAATGTAATCGTCTTTATCTTGCCATAATAATGAAACACGAGCAGATAAACGGTCAGTTAAAGCACCACCTACAGCACCACTTGTGTCTACAGCGCCACGGCTACCGTATGAAACAGAGCCATAACCATCAAATTCTTGGCTTGGTTTAACAGTATCAAACTTAACAAGGCCAGCCGGCGTGTTACGTCCAAATAAAGTTCCCTGCGGTCCACGTAATACTTCTACGCGTTCAACATCAAATACTGGGAAGCCTTTTAAAATTGCATTTTCTTGAACGACTTCATCAACAACAAGTGATACTGGTTGTGATGCATTCAGATCAAAATCGGTATTACCTAAACCACGAACGTAAAAGCGTGGGAATGAACGACCAAATGAAGATTCAATTGATAAACTTGGAATTTTCGCATTTAAAAAACGAATATCCATACCAGCTGAGCTATACGCATCAAGGTTATCACCTTGTAGAGCAGATACTGCTACTGGTACTTCTTGAGCGTTTTCTACACGTTTACGAGCTGTTACCTGAATAACTTCTAGTTGGTTACTTTTTTTAGCTGCTTCTTCAGCGGCTAAAGAAGAAAATGAAGTACCTGCTACTGCAGAGAACAACGTTGCATTGATTAGGGTGGCTAACGTAGATCTTTTCATTGCTTTCATGTTGGGTTTAACCTTTTTTGTGCACTCTTGTTCAACGGTTTTTTGTGTTGCGCTACTTATACCTTGAAGGTAAGTTGCGGGCTCGTTCAATTTTTCGCGACTTGCGTCATGCGCGCGGACCTTATTATCGAGAGTACAAAAACGATGCTATAAGGCTGAACGAACGATTAAGATTATATCATTTTGTAATAATTTTACTGCATAAATATTGACATAATTAGAAACTTTTTTGCAACATTTAACTACAAGATTACGCATTTTTATCACTATTTAGATGCAAAAACCCAATAATGCGGACATATGTCCTTTGTTGATTTTAACAAACTGGAGTAGGAAGAATGGATTGTTTTACATGTTAACCTAAAATAGAAACATCTACTTATATACAAATAAAGCCATCCAAAAATGACTTTAAATAGCTACTGTATTTGGATTATGAGCGCTTAAACGCAATTTCACCGTCGATATGAATGTCGCGCTGAGGGAAGGCAATCACTACATCATGCTTTTCAAATACAGCGTAAATACTAAAACGAATATCACTGCGCACTTTTCTAAGCATGGTTTCAGACTCGGCGCACACCCAAAAAATAGCATTAAATACGAGCGAGCTATCAGCAAAGTCATCAAATAATACCGACGACTTTGGATTAACCAATATTGCTTCATGGTCGTCAAGCACTTGTTGAATAAGCTTTTTAACCAGTATCACATCTGAACCGTATGCAACACCTACACTGACCGATGAGCGTGCATTGCCATCTATTAGCGTCCAATTTGTTACTGTATTTTCGAGCAATTGAGAATTAGGAATAAGCATATGTACGCCGTCATTTCGACGGATACGCGTTGAGCGAGTGTTAATTGTTTCTACTACGCCTTTTGCATTCCCTACCTCTAAAAAGTCACCAATACGTATTGGGCGTTCCCACATCAATATCCAGCCACTAATAAAGTTATTTATTATGTTTTGCGCACCAAAGCCTACACCAATGGCTATTGCACCCGACACAAAAGCAAACGCAGTCAGCGGTATGCTTAATACTTCTAAAGATGTAAAAATTAAAATTGCGATACTTAAAATAAAGTAGATACGTGTAAATAAATGCACGGCATCTTGGCTTAGTTTTTTTGCCAATAATGTTTTTGTTATTAGCTTGCCAATACGCGTCACAATAAACCAAATAGCGAAAAGTATTAAAGGCACTTTAATAATTTTTGCTACGGTAATGTGTACATCGCTGTAACTAAATACAACAAAGGCAAGAATTTGGTTTATGTGTTCTAACGTCATTTATTTTCCAAAACAAGCAAAGGAGCGCTTTAAATTAAAATCTCTATAAAATGAAAGCGGTTCAGTGTTGGGTAAGTTTAGCAGTCATAATATAACTAAAACGCCAAGTTAATAAGTTCAATATGCTTTTTATGAACAATTTATTAACTCTTTATTGCACCGAGTGCTATATAAATAGTGTACAAGCACTGGAGATCACTATGTCACAACTAACTTTAAATCAAAGGTTGGCAACATTGCAGCCACAGGTAGACTTACATTTATTTGAAAGTAGTCTAGATTATCGAAATAAAATTTTGTGTCTTCTTGCGGAGCAAGAGCAAGCCTTGGCAACTATTAACAAAGAATTTGGCCAACAACAACCTAGCAGTTTTGGCTCTGAGAGAAAATTTGTACTTGGATATAACTAAGTAAATAATGGCTCGACCGATTAATTAAGTAGCTCAAGTGTTTACTTTTAGAGCTACTTTTACCTACCTTAAAGCTAAATATTAGCTAATTTGCGTTCAAATCCCCCTTAATACCGATAAACTTTATTGTATAAACTCCAAAATTTGATAAGTTAACTAGGTTTTTCGACTCGCAAAGCCTATTCCGGCTAATCTTTTTATGGAGTTATTATGCGTAAAACCCTGATCGCCACTACTATTGCTAGTGCCTTAATATTATCGGCCTGTTCATCTAACGATACACAAAACATGCCAAAAGAAGGTGCAGCACAAGTGCAAGACATGAACGCAAACAATGTTTTATTTAAGCCAAGCCCATTACAATACATGGCACCAGAGTTTGATAAATTTGGTACAAAAGACTACGAAGCAGGCTTCGACGCTGGTATTGCGCAACATACAGCGCAAGTACAAGCGATTGCTAACAACCCTGCTCCTGCTACATTTGAAAACACATTAGTTGAAATGGAATTGTCAGGCGAGCTATTAAATCGCGTATCGACTGCGTTTTTCAATTTATCAGGCTTAATCTCAGATGACGAATACCAACGCATTAGCAAAAAAATGGCGCCGGTACTATCTGCTCACTCAGATGATATTTACCTAAATGGTCAATTATTTAAGCGCGTACAAACAATTTACGACAATCAAGATAAATTAAACGCTGAAGATCAACGCCTAGTTGATTTTTACTACAAGCAGTTTGTAAAAGCGGGTGCTAAGTTAAACGACGCTGAAAAAGCTAAAATGCGTGAAATTAACTCAGAACTAGCTCAGCTATCTACTGAATTTTCACAAAACATTTTAAAATCGTTTAAAGAAGACGTTATTGTAGTTACAGATAAAAGTGAATTAGCAGGTCTTTCTGAAGGTGAAATTGCCGGTCTTGCAGCTTCAGCTAAAAAAGCAGGCAAAGACGGCTACATGATCACGCTTGTTAACACAACACAGCAGCCTATTTTAAGCAGCCTTGAAAACCGCGATCTACGTGAGCGTATTTTTAAAGCCTCTGCAAACCGCGCAGCAAAGACCAACGGTCCTATTATTATTAAAGAAACCAACCTACGTGCCCAAAAAGCAGAGCTTTTAGGCTATAAAGATTGGGCTTCTTATGTAATGACGTCGCGTATGGCGCAAACAACTGAAAACGTTTACGGCATCCTTGATGACCTAGCGCCAAAAGCAGTTGAAAAAGCAAAAATTGAAGCAGCTGCTATTCAAAAAGTGATTAACGATTCAGGCGAAAGCTTTGAGCTTAAACCATGGGATTGGACTTTTTATGCTGAAAAAGTACGTGCAGAAAAGTACAACTTAGACCCTGCACTTGTTAAGCCATACTTTGAAATGCAGTCAGTTATTCACGATGGTTTATTTTTTGCGATGAACAAACTTTACGGTATTACGTTTAAAGAACGTAAAGACCTTCCTGTTTATCATGAAGATGTAACCGTATACGAAGTATTTAACGCTGATGGCAGCGCTATTGGTTTATTTTACTTAGACCCATATGCACGTGAAGGCAAACGTGGTGGTGCATGGATGAGCGCATACGTTAGCGAAAGTGGCTTAAAAGGCACTAAACCTGTTATTTACAATGCGCAAAACATTCCAAAGCCTGCAGAAGGCGAACCTACGCTAATGACGTTTGACGAAGTGTCTACTATGTTCCATGAATTTGGTCATGCTGCACACGGTTTATTCTCAGACGTAAAATACCCAAGCTTAGCGGGTACTGCAACGGCGCGTGACTTTGTTGAATTTCCGTCACAAGCAAATGAAGATTGGATGATTGAACCAACCGTTCTTGCTAACTATGCGAAACATTACAAAACAGGTGAGCCAATTCCACAAGCTTTACTTGATAAAGTACTTGAATCGCAAAAATTCAACCAAGGTTACGGCACTACTGAATATTTAGCCGCTGCCCTACTTGATATGGAATGGCATTCATTTGGTTCTGATAAGAAAATTACTGACGTTCAAAAGTTTGAGCAAGACGCATTAGAAAAGCATGGTATTGCTTACTACCCTGTACCACCGCGTTATAAATCAAACTTCTTTAGCCACACATTTGCAGGTGGTTATTCAGCAGGTTACTACGCGTACCTGTGGACTGAAGTATTTGCAGCAGATGCCTTTGCACATATGGAAAACAATGGTGGCTTAACCCGTAAAAATGGTGACAAGTTCCGTAAAGAAATCCTATCTAAAGGTAACAGCCGCGACTTAATGCAAAGCTATATTGAGTTTAGAGGTCAAAAACCAACAACCGACGCACTACTTAAGCGCCGTGGTTTGGTTGAATAATTAATAGCTTAGTTGAGTAATTAATAACGTAGTTTATTAATTTTAAACTTTATAAAAGCCCGCTTGCGGGCTTTTATTGTTTATACATTAATTTATAACAGATAAACTGCTGCCATTAATTATTTAAAGACGACGGTTATGCGGTACTTATTTGCAGTAACTTTACTTTGGGCATTTTCATTTAGTTTAATTGGCGTGTATTTAGCAGGCCAGGTTGATGCATGGTTTAGTGTATTAATTCGCATAGCACTAGCAACTCTCGTATTTTTACCATTTTTAAAGCTTAAACATACGCCTAAACCTTTAGCCTTAAAGCTTATGCTGATTGGCGCTATACAACTTGGTGTTATGTATAGCTTTTACTACCACTCATTTTTATTTTTAACCGTCCCAGAAGTACTACTATTTACAGTAATGACCCCTTTGTACATTACCTTGCTAAATGATGCATTGAACAGACGCTTTAACCCACGCTTTTTTATAGTCGCGCTTATTGCTGTAATCGGTGCAGTTACCATTCGTTACGAAAACCTAAATAGCAATTTTATAATCGGCTTATTACTCGTTCAAGGCGCAAATATAAGTTTTGCTGTAGGCCAAGTTACCTACAAACGATTAATGAATAGCAATCAGCTTGACGATAAAACCGTATTTGGATGGTTTTTTATAGGCGCACTTATTATTGCCACCATTTGTTATGCGTTATTTGGTAACTCAAACAAATTACCAACCACTTCCACTCAGTGGAGCATACTGATTTATTTAGGAGTCGTTGCATCAGGCCTTGGTTACTTTATGTGGAATAAAGGCGCAACACTCGTCAACGTTGGAGCTCTGGCAGTCATGAATAACTTACTAATCCCAGCTGGGATTATTGTTAACGTGCTTATTTGGAATAGAGATGCAGATATAGTTAGGTTAAGTATTGGGGCAGCTATAATGTTAGGTGCATTATTGGTGAATCAAATTATTAATAAAAAAGTAAATTAATAAGCTTGTAGCTAAATTGTCATTAACAATCATTAAGGTAGTAAAAATTTTACTTTTTAAGGATAAACAATGAAGCGTATTACCTTACTTACAAGCTGTATATTGTTAGCCACACTTGCAGGCTGCGATGACGATGTAGAAATAGTAGAAAAAGAAGTCGTTGTTACCAACACCGAAGTTGAGATTATTGAAGTACCTACGCCTGTTATTGTAGAAGTGCCAAACGGTAACGCTCCAGATATTCAACTAGGCACTCGTCCATATTATTTAGTCAATGATATGAGCGACAGCGCTTTAAAAACACAATTAGAGTCGTGCAAAGAAGGTCCTTTTTATCGTACTGACTTTTCTATTGGTCATCGCGGTGCATCAATGCAATACCCTGAACACACTAAAGAAGCCTACATTGCTGCAGCCAGAATGGGCGCAGGCATTGTTGAATGCGATGTTACATTTACAAACGACAAAGAGCTTGTTTGTCGCCACTCTCAATGCGACTTACACACCACAACTAATATTTTAGCCATTCCTGAACTTGCAGCTAAATGTAGTGTCCCTTTTACATCCGCAGACCCTACTAACGGTATTGCCGCTTCAGCTAAGTGCTGTACCAGTGATATAAGCTTAGCGGAATTTTTAACCCTTGAAGGTAAAATGGATGGCGCAAACACTAATGCAACTACCGTTGCCGATTACATGGATGGTACTCCAAATTGGCGCACTGATTTATATGCCACCCAAGGTACATTAATGACCCATAAGCAAAGCATTGCATTATTTAATGAGATGGGGGTAAAAATGACCCCAGAACTTAAATCGCCACAAGTAAGCATGCCATTTGATGGAATGACGCAAGAGCAATATGCGCAAAAAATGCTAGACGAGTACACACAAATGGGCGTGCCAGCCTCAAAAGTTTATCCGCAATCGTTTAACCTTGATGACGTAAAATACTGGATTAACACTAACCCTGACTTTGCAGATAAAAGCGTATACCTAGATGGTCGCGACAGTGAAGCCGGATTTGATACAAGTAACCCACAAACATGGCAACCGGGTATGGATGAGTTAGTGGCTGATGGCGTTAAAATTTTAGCCCCTCCAATTTGGATGATGCTAACAATAGATAACGAAAGCAATATTGTGCCATCACAATACGCAATTGACGCTAAAGCAGCAGGTTTAGAGCTTATTGCATGGAGCCTTGAGCGCTCAGGCCCGCTTAATGAAGGTGGTGGTTATTACTATCAATCAATTGCTGATGTTATAGATAACGATGGCGATATGATGACGGTCGTTGATGTGCTCGCACAAGACGTGGGGGTAATGGCTATATTTTCAGATTGGCCGGCTACCGTAAGTTATTACGCTAGTTGTAATAAAATGCCTGCAAGTATTTAAATACTCGACAACAAAAGTCGTTTATTTTATCGCGCTCAGTTACCATATCATTATATAATTTTATTTAACTGAGCGCTTTTATGATAATTCAACAACATAATGCAGACTTGCCAACACCTACAGGTTTAATGCGAACAACAGTATATCGCCCTCAGGCGCAAGGACAGTTCCCTGCTATTATTTTTTATTCTGAAATATTTCAGCAAACTGCACCTATTGCTCGCAGCGCAGCTATTTTAGCAAGCCATGGTTTTGTCGTGTTAGTACCGGAAGTGTTTCATGAGTTAAATCCTATAGGCACTGTGCTTGCTTATGATGATACAGGTAAAGACAAAGGCAATGCCGACAAGTGGGCAAAGCCACTTGAGCACCACGACAGCGACACACAAACTATGATCGACTTCATTAGATTGCAAAGCTATTGCACAGGCACCGTCGGCGCAATGGGCGTATGTATTGGAGGGCATTTAGCTTACAGAGCGGCACTAAACCCTGAAATTAAAGCGGCTTTTTGCTTATACGCGACTGATATTCACAGCGACACATTGCCTGCACAAGCTGGAAACAACTCATTTGAACGCATGGCTGATATACAAGCCGAAATTCACTTTATATGGGGTAAACAAGACCCGCATGTGCCAAAGGAAGGCCGCACTAAAATATACCAGCAATGCGTAAGCACTGGCATTAATTACCAATGGCAAGAAGTTAATGCCCAGCATGCCTTTATGCGTGATGAAGGTGAGCGATACGATGCAGCCCTTGCAATTAATATGTATCAACAAGCGGTTGCATTATTTAGCCGTACTTTATAAGTGTTTTATAAATGCTTTATAAATATTTAAAAAGCGAAAATAATTAAACACTTTTCAGCATACCTAAAGCGGTATGCTGTTTTACAAAGTACGCTTTTAAGTAATCAATAAATAATCGTAGTTTTTTAGAACCCGCAGCTCCTGGTGGAAATACCCCATAAAGCTCTATATCTTTACTTTTATAATCATCTAATATTATTTCAAGCAGCCCAGCTTGTACTTTAGGCCACGCATCGTAAAGCGGAATACGCCCAATGCCATGTCCTGCTTCTACAAATGCCGTACGCGCAGCTGCATTATTAGTACTTAACCCGCCTTGCATTGTAATGTCGTGTTTTTTACCATCTTTTGAAAGCGTTAAGGTTTTACTTCCTAGCTGATAAACCACCCATTGATGATCTGCCAATTCTAAAGGGGTTTTAGGCTTCCCAAAATGTGTAAAATAATCTGGTGCACCACAAATGCAGGTACTCATTGTTGTAAGCTTGGTTGCTTGCAAGTTCGAATCGCTAAGTGCCACGCCTCTAATTGCAAAATCGAACCCATTTTTAATAATATCAACCACATCGTCAGTAAGCTGTAAGTCTATTTGAATTTTAGGGTATTGGCGCTTAAACGTATTTATTGCGGGCACAATTAGCTGCATTCCTACATTTACAGGGCAGCTAATTTTAAGTAAACCTTGTGGCTCACTCTTTATATTTTCTATTTGTTGGTTAGCCGCATTAGCTTGTTCGGTAATTATTCTACAACGTTCATAGTAAGCAATGCCCGCCTCAGTGAGTGCCATGGTACGAGTTGATCGATTTAATAAAGTAACTTCAAGCTGAGTTTCTAACTTTTTTAAATGATAACTTGCTACGGCTCGCGTAAGCCCTAACTGTTTAGCGGCAGCGGTTAAACTGCCTTGCTCTACAATTTGCGCAAATACGACCATGCTCTTTAACTGCTCAAACGACACCTTCATGTGTGCTCCGTAGCGTGTTTTAAATTCAACCCACTTATTGTATCAATTATTAAACCAATAAAGTTAAATTTATCATCGTTGTTTAAAGCTCTGTTAGTGCATATAGTAATTGGTAAGCAAGATAAACTAATTCAAATCATCAGAAGGAATATATTCAATGTCTAAAAAAATACTTATGGTTCTTACATCTCACGCAGAACTTGGTAACACTGGCGAAAAAACAGGTTTTTGGGTAGAAGAATTTGCAGCCCCTTACTATGCATTTGTTGATGCAGGCGTTGAAGTAACACTAGCGTCTCCAGCTGGCGGCCAACCACCAATTGACCCGACAAGTACACTTGTCGATTTTCAAACAGATGCAACAAAACGTTATGACGCAGATAGCGCAGCACAAACACTTATGGCAAACACTAAAGTATTGAGTGAAGTGAACTCAAGCGACTTTGATGCTGTATTTTACCCAGGCGGTCACGGTCCATTATGGGATTTGGTTGACAACACTGATTCAATCTCACTTATCGAAAGCTTTGTAAAAGAGCAAAAGCCTGTTGCTGCGGTATGTCATGCAAGTGCTGCATTTTTAAATGTTAAAGATGCTGATGGCAATGCATTAGTAGCGGGTAAAAAAGTAACTGGCTTTACTAACTCTGAAGAAGCTGCAGTGCAACTTACCGATATCGTGCCATTTTTAGTTGAAGATGAGCTAATCAAAAAAGGGGGCGATTATCAAAAAACTGACGACTGGGGCGTATTAGCGCTAGTAGATGGTTTAGTAATTACTGGTCAAAACCCAGCAAGCTCTGAACTAGCAGCCAAAAAACTATTAACTAAACTAGGTTAATAGTGAGTAAAAATTAAAAATAAGCACAGCATTTTATGCTGTGCTTTTTTAATTGCTTTTCATTAGCAAATACAATTCCTATACTGGCAACTCTTAAAGTCAATTAGGGCGATTATATGGCAACCAAGCCAACCACACTGTCATTACTAACTAGTACCCGCTTCGCAATTTTTAGTATTGTTGTTCTTTGCTTCGTACTACAAGTGATCAATAGCCTACCTGGTATAAACCTAAATGGTTTAGGCATATATCCACGCAGTATCCAAGGCTTAATAGGCATACTATGCGCACCTTTTTTACATGGTAGCTGGTGGCACTTCGCCAGTAATATGATCCCATTTGTAGTGTTAAGTTGGCTAATTTGCCAGTACAGCGTAAAACGTTTTTATAACGTATTTATTTTTACCGCTCTAGTTGGTGGACTGTTAGTTTGGGCATTTGGGCGCAGTAACATACATGTTGGTTTAAGCGGTGTTATATATGGTTTATGGGGCTTTATTCTATGCTACGGCTTAGTAAGACGCTCATTAAAATCAATTATAATTGCTGTTGTAGTGGCTATACTTTATAGCGGTTTTATATGGGGTGTTTTACCTCAGCGCTATCATGTATCGTTTGAAAGCCATTTATTTGGAGCGCTAAGCGGATTGTTTTTAGGTTATAGATTAGCAAAAGCCGATAAATTAAAAGGTCGGTAAATTAAGTATTAGGGCCTTTAATTAATTTTTTATGGCCACATTTACCATATATGTATTTCATCTAACAGAGGTTATTTATGAGTGATAAAAACGAATACACGCCACCAAAAGTATGGACGTGGGAAAGTGAAAGTGGCGGTAAGTTTGCCAGCATTAATCGCCCAATTGCAGGCGCGACTCATGACAAAACTCTACCTATTGGTGAGCACGCATTTCAGCTTTATTCTCTTGCTACGCCAAATGGCCAAAAAGCTACAATCATGTTTGAAGAGCTTTTACAGCTTGGTTGCACAGATGCAGACTATGACGCATATTTAATAAATATAGGTGATGGCGATCAGTTTGGATCTGACTTTGTTGATATTAATCCAAACTCAAAAATCCCAGCGCTAATGGATCATTCAACCACGCCACCTACTCGCATCTTTGAATCAGGTTCTATTTTACAGTATTTGGCTGAAAAATTTGATGTACTCATCCCTAAAGATTTAAAAGCTAAAACAGAGTGTCGTAACTGGCTATTTTGGCAAATGGGCTCAGCACCTTACTTAGGTGGTGGGTTTGGCCATTTTTATAGCTACGCACCAAGTAAAATGCAATACCCTATTGACCGCTTTACAATGGAAACTAAACGCCAACTTGACGTGTTAAATCGCCATTTAGGCGAAAATGAATACATGGCAGGTGATGAATACTCAATTGCCGATATTGCAATTTGGCCTTGGTATGGCTCGCTTGTTTTAGGCGACTTATATGATGCAGCTGAATTTTTAGATGTTGCCTCATACACTCATGTTGTTCGTTGGGCAAAACAAGTTGCTGATCGTCCTGCTGTAAAGCGCGGCCGCCGCGTAAATCGCACATGGGGCCCTGAAGAAGAGCAAATGGCAGAGCGCCATAACGATAGCGATTTCGAAGGTTAAATCTATAGAACAGCGAGTAAAGTTCTTAAGACTTTAACCTGCTTGATAATTTTAAGGCTCAAAATAAATATTTATTTTGAGCCTTTTTACTTTTTAAACTTTTTTTATCCCTTCTGTAAACTATATTTACTTTTACATTAAAGTTTTATTTAGCTGCGTAAAAGCTTATTAAGCTCTTTGTATTACCAGTATTGCATTGGTGGAATTTGCTAAATGGTTTACTTAATTCCCTAGGGGTTGTTTTTGAAAAAGGTTTTAATTAGTGCCATATAACAATTTAAGTAATAATGAGCGAAAAGAAGCGCTCAAAATTTTATACTCAAATGCTATTTCCGGAATTGCAGTCTCTGTATTAGTCAGCGTTGCTTTGGTATTTGCTTTTGATATAAATAATGAGGAAGCAAACCACGATAAAATAGTATGGTTAGGCATAATGATGTGCGTACTTACTTTACGAATTATTGATTTGGGTCTTTTTTTTAAAGATCAAAATTCTAGCCAACCTTACAATACACATTGTTATTTAAATCGCTTTGCTATTGGTTGTATATCAACAGCCGTATCTTGGTGTGGCTATGCTCTTTGGTTTCACAGCACTTCATCTACGGTGGAAGTTACTACGACCATTGCTATTTTATCAGCGCTTGCCGGTGGCTCTGCAAATTTACTTTCTGGCAGTCGTTTTACCGCTGTTTTATACAGTTTTACTTTATTGGCGCCCTACTCTTTTTTGCTAACGCTTTCAAACAATCACTACCAACACGTATTGGGGCTGTTAGGTTTAACTTTTGCCACCATTATGATTGCTTCATCTTACAAATCAGCCACATTTACACACAGTGCAATCAAGCTCAAAAACCAAAACAGAGAGCTACTTAATGAAATGGAAAACAAGGTAGAGCAACGCACTGAAGAAATTTACCACCTGTCTAATACCGATCCACTCACAAATTTATTAAACCGAACCGCATTTTTAAAAAATGCAAACAAACAACTAGCAGATAACCCTAAAGAACCCTTTGCTTTATTATTTGTAGATTTAGATGGCTTTAAACAAATAAATGATTCATTGGGGCATAAAGTAGGCGACAAAGTATTAAAAGAAATAGCACTGAGAATTAGTAATATATGTAACCAACAACTTTTTAAATGTCGATGGGGCGGAGATGAGTTTTTAATTTTAGCAACCTATCAAAATCAAGCTGAGCTTATCGAATTTGCTAATAAAGTACTTAAAAGTATTAGTGCCGAGCATGAAACATATAAATATCAAAAGTGGATATCAGCAACGATGGGGATTGCCATTTATCCAGAACACGGGAGTGATTTAAATACTTTAATTCGCTCTGCTGATACTGCTATGTATCACCAAAAACGCATTGCTAAAGGTAATATCAATATTTATAACGATTCACTCAAATTAAAACAAGAAAGAGAGTATCTTTTAAGTCAACGCTTAGCCAGTGCGATAGAAGAAAATAGTTTAAGGCTAGTATTTCAACCAATTGTAGATAGTAAAACATCAAAAGTAACCTCTTTCGAATCATTATTACGCTGGCAATTAGACGGTGAAAATATTTTCCCTGATGAGTTTATAACTATTGCCGAGCAATACGGTTTAATAACTCAATTAGGCCTTTGGGTAATTGATCAAGCCTGCATACAAGCTAAAAAGTTTAGCCATTTACAACCCCAAATTGCAGTAAGCGTGAACGTATCGGTTATTCAACTGCAAGATCCTGATTTTGTAACTAAGGTATTAAAAATAGTAAACAATTACCAAGTAGAGCCTAAAAACCTACACATTGAAATTACCGAATCAGTATTTGCCGAGGATAAACTCACATTTTTAACAGCCGTTAAAGCACTACAAAAACAAGGTTTTTGTATTTCAATTGATGATTTTGGAACTGGCTATTCATCACTATCAAGCATGCTTGATATTGGTGTAGATATAGTAAAAATAGACAGAAGTTTTATTCAAAATATGGATAAAAGAGGGTTAAGTATTATTCATGCAATTGTACAAATGGCCTCATCTTTAGATTTTACGGTTGTTGCCGAAGGCGTTGAAACTATTGAACAAGCAAACACGCTTACTAATATTGGTGTATCTCACCTGCAAGGTTATTACTTTTCAAAACCAATGGAAGTAAATTTTGTAGATGCCTATTTAAATGAGCAAAATAAACAGTGTAGTTAACAGCCAAAACCCGCTAAAAGCGCTTAACTGCCATATTAGTTTTGCGCTACCTTTCTTATTAGGACTTGTTTATCTTTCGAGGTTAAATTTACAGCAGACTGTTTGGTATTTAGGCAAGGCAGAGCCTATGTAGTGTGGTACTTCCCCATAAATAGGCGATAACGTAGCATAAATGCCAAACATGCGCTGCCCGAATGGCTCTGCCTAGGGGAGATTGACTCTTTGTTATTAGGTTACAAACCTCACGCCGCGATTAAATCTTCCTTGGGTTGAACAAATTTCAATCCTGAAAGTTCAACAAGCCCTCCTTAAAACATAATCTTACAATTACTTACACCCGATACATAGTTATTAGCGTAGGCTAAATATAAACCAACTTACATAAGTGTATTACGTTTAAATTTACGCTAATTAGCAAATCACCAGCGCGAGACCCTACGTTAAGTTGTGCGCTGATGTTGCTTATATAAGTGAATAATAAAAATGTAACGATACAACTAAATATAAAAAAGGAATTTGCATGATAAAACCACTTTGCTATTCACTCATCACTTTAATTACCCCCATTAGCGCTATAGCTCAAACAATGGCAATAAAAACAACGGATGAATTAGTATCAACCGATTCAGAGATTTTATTTGCATATAATAAAGAATCAAAACAATTAGAAGCCATCAATTTACTCACATCACTAAGTAGTGAACTTGCTTTACCAAAAAATGCCATCGGGTTTGATGTGGCTACACTTGCTAACATTACCGATAAACAAGCACTCATACTAACAAGTGATGGCGTATACAAAGCCCTAGCTGGTAAACCTACACTGTTGTTTAATTATGAGTCGGTTCTAAATCAATTAAAAATAGATAAATTTGAAAAAGTAGACTTTGTTTTCGATGCTAACAATGACGGTCTAAGCGATATTTTCATTCCTGGGTTAGTAAGCAGTACTTTATACATTCAAAATAAAGATGGCAGCTTTAAGCCTAACCAATTTAAGCAAACGCCTAAGTATGAAGGCTACTTTTCAGGAAAAGGGCTCTCTTTAGAAGTTAATATTAATAATAAACCTGTCGTTATTGATTTTAACCACGACGGATTAAACGACCTGGTTTTTTCAAATGACTTTGGAGCAGATGTACTACTTGCTAATTCAGAGGGCTTTGAGCAAAAGCTCACCTCAATTAATTTTAACATCGAGTTAGGCGAGCTAAGCAATGGCGAAACTCGCAAAATTAAGCAAATTATTGATATTAATAACGACGGATTTCTAGATTTTACAACTAGGCAGTTTAAACCTACGCAAGGTATGGATTCGTTAGATATAAAAATAGCGCACACTTTGTACCTAGGAAGTGCTAAAGGGTTTAGTAATACGCCCATTCCCTTATTTGAAACACAAGGCCCTAGCGAGTTATTACTCAAAACAGATTTTAATAATGATGGTTTAATTGATTTACAAAAAATGGATTTAGATATTGGCTTAGGTACTATTGCGTCTATGGCATTAGGCGGCGGCAGTACTGATGTAGATGTAGAAATGAATCTTTATAAGCAGCAACCTGATGGCTCATTTGCCAATAAATCGAGTATCGAACTTGATTTAGAAATGGAAGTGGGAATGAATGGCGATGACTCCGAACCAGCACTCTATTTAGGTGATATTAACGGCGACAGCTATATTGATGCAGTATACAAATACAGTAAAAAAACACTGTATATTTATTATGGTGAGCAAGACTCACTGCTAAATGATAAGCGTAAAAAATTAAAGTTAACGCTGCCTAAGAATAATAAAGATATTCTTTTGGTAGATATAAACCAAGACGGTAAAAAAGATTTTGTATTTAAATTTACCGAAGAAGATGGCACCAGCAAAATAGAAACGCGTTTAAATTAAGCCATTAAAAAAGCCCAACAGAATTAACCGTTGGGCTTTGGACTTAAGACTTTCGAGTAACAGTCAGCTTTACTCTAAGTTATAACACCTAAGCAGTTACATTTAGCAGTGAATCGCCTTCACTTAAACCAAACTTCTCTTGCACTGATGCAAGGATTGATTCTTTATCTTCATCTGACAACTGGCTTGAATACTCAGTTAATAGCTCATCTAAGTAGCTTACTACTTCGTCTGTATCTACTGATTCTAATGAGTTTTGTGGCGGTGGCGGCGGTCTTTGACCTTCCACTCGTCCTGCATCACCTATACTTTTAGCATCAAACTCAAGTTCGCTCATTAAATCAGCAAGCTCTTTTGTTGGCTCAATACCTTGTTCTTTAAATGCCGCTTGAATACTTTGCGCGTCTTCTGCGCTTAAGTTTCCTGCATCAAACTCTGCAAGCGTTTCTTTAACAAAATCGCTTTGCTCTGTTGTTAATTTTGAAGCTTGGCTGCTTTGTTGCGATATGAAACTCGCAGAACTACCACTAATACTATTAATCATTTTATTATCCTTTCAACGTTCACGACGAGGTGGTTTATGTTCGCTAAGTTCTTGCTCACTAATTTCACCATTACCATCAGCATCTATAGAATCAAAAATTGTTTGTGCATCGCCGTGCGGCGGTTTTTTTGCACTAAACTCTTCAAAGCTGATTACGCCATCACCATCAGTATCAATAGCTGAAAAGTCAGGTTTTTCAGGAGGATTGTCACCGCCTCGAGCAGCTACATTAGCTGAAAAAGCAATAGATAATATTGCCACAGTGGCAAGAGTTGAAAAATGCTTCATAGTAATAACCTCGTATTTAAGAATTAAACTAAGCTTACGCTTTAAAAACGCAAACAATGTGCAAATAATGAGGAAGTAATAAATTATTTTAATAAAAAATAGTAATCTAAATACTTATTTAAAAAGTTCTGGTTGATTGCTTTGCAATCAATATATAAGCTAATAAAATAATACGATTAATTACTCTCAGGCAGTAGTGTTACTGCCCTTAATTCTCAAAGCTGATATACTGCTTGAGCCAATTAAACAAACAAATACAGAGCACTTTCATAAATAATGATTAATAACCAACCCTACTTAGCAGGCAATCTGTGAAAATACCTAAACGCCTACAACCCCTTGTTGATGATGGCCTTATTGACGAAGTTATAAGCCGACTAATGAGCGGTAAAGAAGCCGATGTATTTATTGTCCGCTGTGGTGAGCACATTCGCTGTGCGAAAGTGTATAAAGACGCGGTTAAGCGTAGCTTTAAAAAAGCGGCACAATACCAAGAAGGCCGAAAAGTACGTGGTGGACGCCAAGCGCGTGCTATGGGTAAACGCTCTAGCTATGGCCGCCAATTGGAAGAAGAAATTTGGCAAAATGCCGAAGTTGATGCGTTATCTCGTTTAGCTGGCGCAGGTGTACGTGTTCCTGACACTTACTTTTGTATTGATGGCGTGCTGCTTATGGAACTTGTGTCGGACGAGGACGGTAACGTAGCCCCTCAACTTGGGCATGTCGTTTTTAGTGAAGAGCAAGCGATTGAGCAGTATAAACTCATGATACATTACATTAAGCTTATGCTTTGTGCAGGTATAATACACGGTGATTTATCCGAATTTAATGTACTTGTAGATAATAACGGCCCTGTAATTATAGATTTACCGCAGGCAGTTAATGCTTCAGCAAATAACAGTGCGCAAGCTATGTTTGCACGTGATGTAAATAACATCCGCCGCTACTATGGTGAATTTGCGCCAAGCATACTAAAAACTCAATACGCTAAAGAAATGTGGGCACTATTTGAAGAGGCCAACTTAACGCCTAATTCAACGCTTACAGGTGAATTTGAAGACAGCGACGAACTTGCTGATGTAGATTCTATTCTTGATGAAATTCAGGCAGCAGAATACGAAGAGTTTGACCGTTTAGAGCGAATTAAAAATGCTGACGATGATGAGTAACTCATCGTCATAGCTCATTCTACTTTACTGTGGATGCACAAATCGGTAGCCAACCCCATAAACAGACTGGATAACACTTTCAGTTTGTGTCACTTCATCTAGTTTTTTACGCAACTTTTTAATATGGCTATCAATAGTACGGTGGCTCACAATACGCTGATCGGCATACATAGTATCCATCAAACTATCACGCGAATAAATACGATTTGGGTTGTTAAACAAAGGTTTAAATAGCTGAAATTCAAAGTTTGTCAGCTCTATACTGCTTGATTTGTATTTTACGCTGTAGCTGCTCTCGTCAAGCTTCATTGTTGACTCTGTAACATCACTTGCGTTATTTAATCGCCTTAAAATAGCTTTTACGCGTGCCACCAGCTCAGCATAACTAAACGGCTTACAAATATAATCATCTGCACCTAATTCAAGCCCAAGTAATCTATCTATTTCTTCTACCTTTGCCGATACCATAATAATAGGCACGTTTGAAAAGCGCCTGATTGCTTTACACAGTTCAATACCACTTTGACCTGGTAACATTATGTCTAGCAAAATTACACTCGGCCTGTTAATTTCAAGCCAAGGTAATACGTCATTCCCGTGATGTATTTGATGAGTAATAAAGTGATGGCTACTTAAAAAGTCACTCATTAAGTTAGCTAGCTTTACTTCATCTTCCACAATCAGTATTTGTTCACTCATAGGCATCTCTGTAAGTAACCTCAACTTTATTTTTATAAACTAAATAGTTGGCAATCTAATAATAATAGCTAGGCCGCCTAAACTGGCTTTTTCTGCAGCTATCTCACCTTTATGACCTTTAACTATATGCTGGCAAATAGATAAACCTAAGCCAGAACCGCCCTCTTGGCGATTACGCGAACTATCTACTCGGTATAAATACTCAAATAAATGCGATAAATGCGACTGCTCTACACCTACGCCATTATCTTCGATTATAAGCTCTAAATAAGTTTGCCCTTTAATACTTATATTGCTAGCCGTTAATGAAATAGTTGTACATTGTGCATAGTGTACTGCGTTCATTAAAATATTATCGAGTAGCTGCAAAAGGCGTGTTTTGTCTGCTTGTACAGTTATGTGTTTAGCGCTATTTAATAGATAAAGTTTTATACCATGTTGTTCAAGCACAACCTGATATTTCTGCTCAATAGTATTTAATAATAACGCCATGTCAGTAGGTTGCATAGTGTAGTGCATACCTCCTAACTCTGCGCTATTGAGCATATGCAAGTCGTCTATTAAGCGTTTTAAATGCAAGGCTTCATCGTTAGCCGAACTTATATTTTTTGCGTTCGGTTCTCGTATGCCAAGTAGCATAGCTTCAAGCTCACCGAGTAAAATGCTCATTGGCGTCCTAAGCTCATGGGAAATATTAGCAAGCCAACGTTTACGCACTTGCTCGTCTTTGGCGAGTGTAAATGCAAGGGTATTAAAATCTTCGCTTAATTGGCCTAATTCATCTTTTCGCTCAAGCGTAAGTTTGGTCTCGTAATTACCTTGCGTTAAGCGATGCATACCGTTAGCAATTTGCTTTACTGGACTAACTAAGTGGCGAGATAATAAAAAGGTAACCAGTAATGTTAGCAGTACCGCAGCTAAAGCAATAAACCATAAGTAGTTAGTTTGCTGCTGTAAAAAATCAAGTTCGTAGCCATCAACCAAGCTATCTCTTTTAGAAACAGCTAAGTAACCTACTATTTTATCGTTAACTATAATTGGGGTTGTTATATATTTTAAATCGTTGAGGTATTTTCCCACTAATCGCTGTTTATTTTCGTCAAGCAAAGCGTAGTGAGCAATATTTTCTGGCGGTGGGCGACGATCCTCTCCTAAACGCATATGATCTGGCGGCGGTCGTCGCATCACTCGCCCACGCGGACCAGGTCCTTCTTGGGGTCTAGGTAAAAATTGGCTACTTTCTAACTGCGCTTCAACACGTTTTCTAAAATTTTCGCCACTGCCGACAACACGTTCCCATGAGGGTGTCTGTTCGTACTGCTTTGCTAGTTGCACAACAAGTGGTTCAAGCGCTTTCACCTCTTTTGCATTAACAAAATCAATTACGCCTTGCCCTATACTCCACTGTATAAGTACCACCAGCCCTGCAATAACACTAAAAGTAAAACTAAATAGTATTAAAAAAAGTTTATTATGAATTTTCATTAATGCGTATTTTCAACCTTGCTAGGAAAGCTTTCAAATCGGTATGTTATAAACTCTTTGGTTTGATCGTTAACATACAATGTAGCAACTATTTTTTTGCCTTGGGCGGTCCAATACATATGACCATGATTATTTAAAGTAACCGATACGGTATTTATACCACTTTTAAATAAGTTAGCAGGTAAATGCAATGCATGTCCGTAAATTCGCTGTATTTTAACCCCATTTATATATAAATGAGCATGACCTTGTAAAAAACCCGTGTCATTGTTTGTAGTAACGCTCATCATTTGCTGCATGTTCATTGCGCCCTCAGGCGGCACAGACAAGTCATAGCGCTGAGTATCTAAAATTAAGTTATAACCCGACATACTATCTTTTAATAACTTAAGGCTTAATGCCGGAATTGTCGTATCACTTGGCACTGCTATAGGCATATGGCTATGATCCATCATTTCCTGCTGCGCAAAGAGCTTAAAGCTCAATAGTGCAGCAGAAGTTAGGATCAATGCGTATTTAAAATAACGCATAGTTACTCCTTACACTCCCGGTGGTGGACCCATTGTTTCGCCCGTATCACAGCGACCAATTGAATTATCAGCTAATTGACCTTTAAAACGCGGGCCAATTTGATAAGGGAAAGAAGGCTGTAACTTACCATCGCTGTCTAACGTAAGTGTTATATGGTAGTGATAACCCTTGCCATCATTAGTATCGTGGCCGTTATGCTCATCTAATTGAGCACCGGTTACTGTTTTTTGTGCGTAGTAATAATCTTCAAAGTAATACCCATCGTCAGCATTTAATGTATTACCAGAGAGCGTAGTCACTTCTGCACCAATAGCAGGGCCTGCATCACTTGTTTGTGTGCCTAGGCTAACGTCATATTGATCTACTAAAGTACAGCTTCGCTCGCCCTCAGTACCGCAACCACCTTCGCTTGTAGATGCGCCGTAATCACGCATTTCCCAGCCGCTTAATGCAAGTTGACCGTTACTTTCATAAGGACCGTAAAGTGGATAACCATCAGCTGCAAAGCCATAAATAGGTGAATGCGCATCGCCATCATCTTCAAGTAGATTAGCTAAGCAACTCGTATAAAAGTGATGATGATATTCACCGTTAGCTGCATGCCCGCCACACACATCAACATCATATTGCTCAGCAATGGGCGCTAATGTATACCAGATATTATTACCGTAACTCATACCATCGCCCCAGTTAAATATACTGGTGCCATTAACCATTAAGCCAACGGTGCCTAAACCTGTTTCACAAGTTTCAGTCTCAGATGAATCGGTAGGTGTTATCGGAAAATACGCCTCAACCGCTTGTTCTGTTGGGCAACCGGGTCCTGGAGGCCAATAACCTGCCCCGCCTGTGTCATCACAGTTTTCAGTGCTGCTGTTATAGCCAATATCTTCACCAAACGAAATAGTTTGACCTACTGCTGCTGAGGTTACACCGTTATAGAAATCAGTAGCTGCACGCGGACGGTTATTTAACGCGTCTACTTGGACCTGTGTAAGCGTTACGTCATATTTAGGAATGTCAGTTGTATGCACATACATGTATTCAACGTCAGCATCATCTTGTGTAACGCTAACAACTTCAACCGATTGCACGTCTTCAACCACTGCACCATTATTTTGTATGTAAGTAGAGGTTGTATCGTTGTTGATCAACCAGCTGGTAAGTTTTGCACTATTATCAACTGCGCCGCTATCAAAGTCTGATGAAGCAACAACATTAATTATAATTGTATCTACAACTACATCGTTTGTTCCGTCATCTGCACTGATTTCAAATACAAGTGCTTCATCGGTTAATACCTCTGGGGCAACAAACTCTGTAGACGTTGCTGTACTTGAAGATAAGCTAACGGTAGTGCCTGATGTTTGTGACCAACTAACTGATACTTCATCATCATCTTCAACTGTTGAACTTAAATAAACGGTATCACCCGCATTAACAGTTTGGTCACTACCGGCGTCAACCGTCGGAGCACTATTACTGACTATTTCGCCGTCTGTTGTAGTACTTGTTGAATCGCTATTACATGCGCTTAAAGCGATACAAAGCGCACTTAACGCAAATAGCTTAGTTATATCAGAGGCTTTTATTTTAAGAAGTGTTTTCAATGCTTGAACCTTTACTTTAACGTTTAATAAAACAAAGTTAACAAGTAAAAGTGCAAGCAATGTGCACAAACTAAGGAATAATAATCTTAAGTACTAAATTTGTGGTCGTTTAAGTATAAATTTGTCTTTAGTGGTTGCATAGTAATCCCCACCCATTCGACCTACCGCATCTAAAAGTGTTGGGTCAATATAACCATCGACAAACACTTCATCGTCAACACAAATACCCACTATATCTAGTAGCATCATTTGCCCGCCACCTGGCTCGCTTGAAATAGTAATCACTTCACGTAGCTTACACTCATAGCGTACTTTTGAATCAGCAACACTCGGCACTGCGACCATTTGGCTATCAATTTTAGTTATATTTGCAGCATCAAATTCACTCACATCACTAGGGTAATCAGCACAGCTTTGATTCATTTTTTCAACCTGCTGATGGCTCACAATGTTAATTACACATTCTTTAGTCGCTAATATGTTAATTAATGTATCTTTGATTGCTTTATCGCGTGGATTTACTTGCGTCACACTCAATACTGGTGGGTTACAACTCGCTACTGTAAAAAATGAGTAAGGGGCAATATTAGCCACACCGTCGCTACTTAATGTGCTTATCCATGCAATTGGGCGAGGACTAATCCCGCCAACTAAATACGAATAAACATTAAGCTCTTTATTTACAGTTAAATCTAAAAACATGTTTTTCCTTTTTAATATCTAAAACTAAGTCGTAATTTGAATTAGTTACGTATGAGATATGTCAGTTTAGTAACAAACTAAATATATTTTACATTTAAAGCAATACACAAATTATATGAAAATAAATATCGTGTGGTTTAAACGTGATTTGCGTCTTAGCGATCATCAACCATTAAAAAATGCATTTAGTAATGGCTTACCTACCCTATTACTTTATAACTTTGAGCCATTACTGCTTGAAGATGCGCACTACAATGAGCGACATTGGCGTTTTGTATATCAATCTATAGTTGAGTTAAACAATCAGCTTGCTCGTTTTAATACCTGTGTTTATATATTTAATTTAAATATGAACGATTTACTTGAATCGTTAAAGGCACAGTTTGAAATAATAAATATTTTTAGTCATCAAGAAATAGGCTTAAACAACACCTTTGAGCGCGATAAGGCAATAAAAGCCTGGTGCCAGCATAATCACATTAACTGGCTAGAGTCGCAAACAGGCGCGGTTATTCGCGGCAAAAAAAATCGTAATAATTGGAATGAACGCTGGCAGCAAACAATGCAAGCACCTATTGCTGTTCCTAATTGGAAGAGTATAAAAACAATTACCCTCAATAACTACCAGGCACCTGAGCTGCCAAGCGCTTACACGCAAGATCACGACAGCTTTCAACAAGGCGGCCCGTTGCATGCACGCCAAGTAATGCAGAGCTTTTGTACCGAGCGCGGTAAAGGTTATCAAAAAGGAATATCGAGCCCAAGTTTAAGCCAAACCCATTGCTCTCGGCTTTCGCCTTATTTAGCGTGGGGGAACATTAGCCTTAGGCAAGTGTATCAAATGGCAATTGATGAATATCACTCAAAGCATCCCGATAAAAGAGGCTGGAAGCGCCCACTTGCTGCGTTTGTATCGCGCTTGCATTGGCACTGCCACTTTATGCAAAAGTTTGAAAGCGAATGCTCTATGGAATTTTTAGCCCTTAATTCGGGTTATCACGTATTTCCGTATCGCGATGATGAACATGTTAAAAACGATATTGAACGCTGGGCGCAAGGTCAAACAGGTATTCCCATTATTGACGCTTGCATGCGCTGCTTAAAAGCCACCGGTTATATAAACTTTAGAATGCGCGCCATGCTTGTAAGCTTTGTAACCCATCATTTAAATATAAGTTGGCAGCAAGCAAGCTTTCCGCTCGCTAATTACTTTTTAGATTTTGAGCCCGGAATTCACTACCCGCAAATTCAAATGCAAGCCTCGGTAACAGGCATTAACACCATTAGGCACTACAACCCAATTAAGCAGTCAGAAGATCAAGACCCAACAGGCTCGTTTATTAAAAATTGGTGCCCAGAGCTTGAAAAACTCCCTATTGAATATTTACATCAGCCTTGGGAGCAAACTCCAATGGAAGCACTCTTTAACGACTTTAAATTAGGGGAGGATTATCCAAAGCCCATGCTCGATTTAACCACTGCTTCAAAAGAAGCACGCGAACGCTTATGGCAATATCGTGAGCGAGCCGATGTTAAACGCGCTATAGGGAAAATTCTTAGGAGGCACGTAGCAATTACACCAAAAACAAGCCAAGTAAAAAATAAAAACAACAGTAAGACTAAGTAAGCATGACGCATAAAAAACTAAACTTACCTCAAAAAATATGCCCTCTTTGTAATAAACCTTTTACGTGGCGTAAAAAATGGCAACGCGACTGGGATAACGTTATTTACTGTTCAGAGCGCTGCAGACGTAATAAATAAGAGTAACAATTAACTGGCGTCTATTTTGCAACATCATCAGTAATTAGTGCTTTTAAGGCTTTATATAAGTTTATTTTGTAAATAACGCTTAACTAACCTGAAAAGCTTACACCCAAGCAAGGAGAAGATGATGACTATTAAAAAAACGGCAAGTTCTACATGGTCTGGCGACATTAAAACAGGCAAAGGTAGTATATCAACTCAAAGTGGCGCGCTTAACAAACAACCTTACGGTTTTAATACCCGCTTTGAAGATAAGGCAGGCTCAAATCCTGAAGAATTAGTAGGTGCAGCGCACAGTGCATGTTTTAGTATGGCGCTTTCGCTTGCATTAGGTGATGCAGGCTTTACTGCAGACAAAATTGATACTAAAGCCACTGTAAGCCTTGATGAAGTAGATGATGGTTTTTCGGTGACGCATATTGCCCTTGAAGTAAAAGCGCGTATTGATGATATTCAAAATGAGCAGTTCCAAGCCTTATGTGAGCAAACCAAAAAGAACTGTCCTATTTCCAAGCTCTTAAATACTGAAATATCACTAGATGCGACACTTCAAACAGCATTTTAACTATTTAGACTTAACTATTTAGACAGTCCCTTACTAAACAAGCCAAGTAAATATTTACTTGGCTTGTTTATTATAAAGAAGTATCTCTAGGGCGTGTTGTTCTTTGGTGGTTGAATTTACAGCAGTGTGCTTGGTATTTAGGCTAGGCAGAGCCTATGTTGTGTGGTTATTCCCCATTAATAGGTGATAACGCAGCATAGATGCCAAACATGCGCTGCCCTTTGGGTTCTTTCTAGGGACGATTGACTCTTTGTTGCCTACATGGTTGTAGGTCTGTCTCTTGATCACAACTTTTCTGTCTGCTGAATTGATATTAACAATTCGACAGATTCGACCATTTCTGCTAATTTCAACCACCCCTTCCAGAGTGCTTTTACGCCAACTCGACCATTTCTTTTACTGTCATACCACCCTCCCAATTTCGCTAAACTATAGTACAGCCAATGAAGAGACGGTACTTTATCCGGCAACACATCCTTTTCAACCTTTGCCCATAGTAATTTCCACGTCATCTCTTTAACACAAGTTGTACATCTCACTTCTTTGGCTAATTCACTCCTTTGCGCCATATTTTGCAGCTGTAATAACCTGACAGCAATAAACGCTTTAATGATCGCAATTCGTAAAATATTATCACTGTGCTGCAAACGTAAATCTTCTACTTCGGTTCCATCTGTTTTCCATGTTTTATGAAACTCCTCTACACGCCAGCGGAGTTCATAGTATCTTACTAATTTCTGGGCATCTTCTGCTGTATTTACGGGCTCTGTCGTATATAAAATCCAACATAATGGATTTTTTTGCGTACTTTCTTTTTCCTGACAGACAATGACATTGACACTCAATGTCGGTGATTCTTGCCCTTGAACTCGCTTAGGCTTGGCGAGTGTTATAGGTTGATAGCTCAATGTAATTCGGGCCTGACGCGCTTTTCTTCCCGCACGTTGCGCTATATTAATAGTGTAACAACACTGACCCTGCGCTGTTTCTATTAACTGATTGAGATTGCATTGAGGCTCTATTAATTTTCTATTTTCCTTTGCTCTGACTAAAAATCGATGTCCTTCATCTTTTTGGTAAGTCATGTACTCATAAATGTCAGCTTCTCTGTCGCAGATGTTAAGTATATTTGATAATTCACCTGTACGTATTTTTATATCCATTAATGTTTGTTGCCAGCGATAGCTTTCTTTCTCTTCGTAAGGGCGTAGCTGTTGTTGATCTTTAGTCCCTTTAACCTTTGATTTCCTAAACCAATAGTACTGGTCGAGCAAACCAATAACATGCTCCGTATCTGCATCAATTGCTAAAGTTGAATGCGCATATAGCGTTCTTGTTTTTGATGGTTTTCCTAATGTATTTGCACAGTTCACATCGCCTAATTCTTTGCAAACACTGTGTTTAAATGTCAATCCTGTCGTATCTTGGATAGCGAGAACCAAAGGCAACTGCTTTACCGCTTCACTCGTTTGTGAGAACCCTGAATCGGCAATCGCTTGAGGAGATATTTTCTCATTTCTAATGAAACGATAAGCGGCTTCAATTTTGGCGGGTGTATCAGAAGCCTTAACAATTGAGCTGTCTGCATTCTCAGCCATATCGCTTGCTAGTACAGCTAATCGTCGGGTGCGTCTCGGATCCCCTAAATTAGCGTTACCAAAAATTAATTGAGCCCATTCTTCAGAAGTGTTTGTGTGCATACGATAAATCCATGAGTGATGATGATCGATTAGATCACAGACTTATCGATATTCAAAGACTTGTGTATAAGAGACAGGGTTGTAGGTAAGGGGCGTGAGCAGGACGCGGAAGCTTTGCTCGGTTTTTACTTATTCTTAAATGGATGTAAGCCAGTAGAATAACGCAGGAGCAGTTATCGAGCCCACTAGGTTACAAACCTCACGCCGCGATTAAATCGCCCCTAGATTGAATAAATTTCAATCCACAAAAATCAACACGCCCTAGGTTTATTCCTACTCAAAGCACTTACTACTAGCCCAATTCCCATCCCAAGCGCTGGCCATACTACCCAGATATAACTAGGCGAAGTTAGTAAATTTATAACGCTTAGCAAAGTTAAAATAAGTAAATATGCTTTAATTTTTTTGCCTATTGTAATTGTATTGCTCATTTATATTCTCCAAGTAATGTATGTCGCTATTATTGTTTTAATAAGCAACGTACACACCTGCCAAATGTCACTAAGTGATCTGACATTAGTCATTATTTTTCATTTAATTACATAGTTATTTATTACGTATAAAAACATAAAAAACAATACTTTAATCTATTTGTGTTAGAATCTAATCTCAACTAACCTAAACAAATATGCATAAGAGGATGAGCTAAATGAGCGAAAAATCAAAAGATTGCGAAAAAGTGACGTGTAGTAACTGTGCTGACGCTAACGATCTCGAATTTGATTTTTCTATGGCTTTTCAACCGATTATAAACTGTAAAACTAATCTCATTTACGGCTATGAAGCGCTGGTTAGAGGTTTAAATGGCGAGTCTGCCTATTCAATTATTTCAAAAGTGAATGAAGACAACCGCTATGCATTTGATCAGCTTTGCCGTATTAAGGCCATTCAACTAGCTTCAAAGCTAGGCATAACATCAATGCTAAGTATTAATTTTTTACCTAATGCTATTTATAAACCAGAACGATGTATACGCACCACACTAGAAGCTGCAAAAAAGTATAACTTTCCAATTCAAAATATTATGTTTGAATTTACTGAAGTAGAAAAAATAGAAGACACCGCACACATTAAACGCGTTATTGATTACTACCAGTCTCTCGGATTTAAAACGGCTACCGATGACTTTGGTGCAGGTTATTCTGGTTTAAATCTACTGGCTGACTTTCAAACAGATATTATCAAGCTTGATATGGCGCTAATACGCGATATAAGCAACGATAAAAAGCGCCAATTAATAGTAACTCATTGCTTAAATATGTTTCGCGACTTAAACATTACCGCACTGGCTGAAGGAATTGAAACAGTAGAAGAATATACATGGCTAAAGAACGCAGGTGTTGAGCTTATGCAAGGGTATTTATTTGCCAAACCAATCTTTGAAAACTTGCCTGAGGTAACCTACGTTTTTAATTAAGAAAATCTACAATATTCAAACACTTTATTACAATCATTTAATTGCCTTATAAAACTGCATTAATATAATACCCATTCTAGTAACAAGTTTACTCAATTATAAGAAGGGATACTTATGCGCTTTTTAATGCCACTCACTTTACTCACACTTAGCTGCACAGCGTCTGCAAACGCTGAGCAGTCAGAATCAAAACAATGGTTTAACTCTATAAACTACGCAAAAATTGATTCTGATTATTACAGCGATGATGTGTATGGGCTATCAACTCACTATTACTTTGAGGAACAGCAAAACTCTGGTGTTTGGGATGATTATGGCTACTTGGATACAGATAGCAATATAGGCTTAAATTATTTTAATTCAGATGGTTACAGTGGAAAAGGTATTTTTGGAGAAGGCTTTTACGGCAATGCTTTTGCAACTTTTGAACTACCTAACATTGGTGATGCCGACAACTATTCGCTTGGTTTAGGTTACTTGTTTGCTGATTCACTAAAAGTATCTGTACGTATGTTAGATTATGAATATAGCGATACAGTTTATTTGTTTAAAGCTCAGTATAATCATGAGATTAACGACACCGACTACATTGGTTTTACTGTTGAAACAGATGATGAAACAGAGTCGTGGGATCTATCATCACGTTACTTTGCCCACCTTTATGATGACAGCTATTTTGCTATAAATGTTGACTATCTAGATGTTGGTGACGACTCAGTTTTTAATGTACTCGCAAACTATTACTTCAATAAACATGTTGCAGTCGGTATTGGCTCAAACGATTCTGATTTAGTGATTGAAGGTAAGTACTTTATTAATGATAGCTACTACTTTACAGCTAATTACACTGATAATGATAACTACGATGTATACAACCTTAGCTTTGTAGCCCAATTTTAATAAGTACAAAAAAGCCGCCTTACTGGGGTCACTTCAGTCAAACAAGGCGGCTTTTACTAAACAACTATAACTTACATATTACCCAGCTCTATCATCATAGCTGTATACATACGTAAATTAAGCTCTAGTTGCTCAAGCGTCATAAATTCATGCTCTGAGTGACCTGTGTAGCGCTTACCTGGCATTGAAGGACCAAACGATACCGCGTTATCAAACAGCTTTGCGTTAGTGCCACCACCAATAGATACAAAGTCAGCTTTTTCGTCACCCGTAAAGTGCTTGAAAATATCAAGTAGCTTTTGCGCATGTGGCGCGCCATCAAGTAGCATAGGTGTACCAATAATTGTTTCTATGTTAGCAAGCGTTACATTGTTAGCAGCCTGCCAATTCGCGAGTGCATCATCAATTTGCTTTTGCAGTACAGCTTCGTCTTTACCCATAGGGCGACGTGCATTTACAGCAAGTGTTAGCGCATTACCATCGCGCTCAATAACTGTTGGTGCAACCGTCATCGGGCCCATAAAGTCGTGCTTATAGGCTATTTCGCCAAATTGTTTACCGTGAATGTCTAAACCAATTAACTGGTTTACAAAGTCGATTAGCTCGCCGTCGCTATTATTTTCAAGCTCCACGCCTTTAAATAATTCAGCTAAATACGCAATGGCATTTATACCTGACTCTGGCTCTGATGAATGTGCCGACATACCTTTAACACTTATTGCTAAGCCATTGCTTTTTTCACTAAAGTTAAATTCAACTTCATTTAATGTTTTAGCTTTTGCCTTTAATGTATCAATAAGTACCGCGTCTGCATTGCGCAGAACTAAGCTTGCATCTTCTGGGATTTGGCTTCTAAACGCACCGCCAGTAACATCACTTACATACACACCCGTCTGTGGCGATGTTGCATTAAAGGTAGGCGCAATTAAACTCCAACCTTTCTCAGCAACGACTACAGGGTATGATGCATCAATCGTAACTGCATATTTTGGCTGCTCGTACGTTTTCATAAACTCTGTAAGCGGACCCCAATCAGACTCCTCAGCAAGATAAATCATTAGCTCAATACGATTATTAAGCGTTATGCCTTTATCTTTAATTGCTTTCATGGCGTAAAGCGCTGTCGCTATTGCGCCTTTGTCGTCCTCAGTACCACGGCCAACTAATTTACCTGGCTCAGACGTATCAATAATAAAAGGACTTTGTTTCCATTTGCTGGCATTAGCCGGTTGCACGTCGCCGTGCGTTACTACCGTTACTTTTTCGCTTTGCTCGCCCATACCTATTAATACGGTGTAACCTAAATCTTGATAGTCAAAACCAAGCTCTGCGGCTTTCATTTTTAACAGTGCTTTAAAGCCAATAAAATCGGGATTTTGAGGAGCTGTAATGTTGCTTTTATTAACCGTCGGAAAAGCTACTAAGTTAGTTAGTGTGTGTATTTGAGCATTTTGGTAGGTATTTACTGCGTAATCGGCAACGCTATCAATATTTTTATTTAACTGCGCATGAGCACCAAACGCAAATAAAGCAATACTGGCTAAAGCTAACTTTTTCAAAACAATTCCCATTTAATTAATAACTAAGAGCGGTAATTATAACGCTATGAAGCGCTTACTTATAGCTCTTTACGCTAAACACACAGGTAACTTAAGCTGAATATTTATATAGCAGCTTTTATGAGGATGACTGTATAATGCGCGACTTAAAATTAACAGGGCATTTAATTGTGAACCGTCGTAAAAAAATCGTCACTAAATTTCAAAAGAAAGATAAACGCACTAACGCTAAACTACACAAAAGCAACAAACCTGGTTATGTGTCAAAAGCTGAGCGCGAAAAACTAGCTGAGCAAGAAAATAATGAGCCACAGGTAATCCAAGAGTAACTTTACGTTACCTGTTGCTTTGATAATTTAAAGTGGCAAAAGTACCGACCACTTACATAACATACCACTGCCGTGGCAACTATAAGTTCAAACGTAGCTAAGTAATTAACTGTATCTACATATGGCATTGCGAGGTTTATACTTTGCATCCAGTCTTTCATTTTAAATAATGCAGTTGCCCCAATAACCATTGGAAATGTAAAAGCAGCGTAGCTCGGCGTAAAAGGTCTGCGTAATAACTTTATAAATAACACATAAACAATCAGTGTTTTTATTATCGCTAATATAAATAATGCGCCCACTATAACAAGTGATGGATTAGCTACAATATGAAAATACCCCGCTAATGTTAAACTGGCAGGCGCCGCTAAAATGGCAAGTGTAGGCTGTATTTCGTAGTCACTTTTTAAGGCTAATAAAAAACGATAAAACATAATTGGCAGCATTATGGCGTACGTTGATATACCAATAACTAACGCACTATAAGCTAACCACGCTAATGTCGGATTACCCGAAAAAGTAACATCTGCAATAATTATCCCCACTGGTGGCACAAACCAGCTAGGTGCCATATCTTCAAAATCAAACTTTTTTGCCCGCTGGTATAAAAAGCTCACCAAAAATGTGAGATGCAGCACAAAAGCTAAAACCCACATAATATCACCAGCTAATGGGTTGAATTGCCCAACTGAGTTTGAAATAACAAGATTAGCCATTGCAAATGTAGGGATCACACTTCCTGCAACTGGGTGTGCTAAATCGGCTTTTAATAAATGAGGGTGTAGTAAAAACTTAGCAGCCAAAAGTAAAACTAATACGCCAGCTAGTACCGCTCCCAAAAATTGCCCTTGGGAGTTTAAATTAAAAACGTTTTCCCATGTCCATCCCATACTAGCAATACCCAAAGCTAAACCGGCCATGGCTGTTGGCGCACCCATCACTTTACTTTTAAATTGCTTAAACACTGTATTTCCTAATCATTGGGTGATGAACAAGTTACTGCTTTTTACTGCATTGCCTTAAAATAACGCTGTAAATTAATACAAACGTGCTTAATAGAACGCTTTTTGCGTACAAATATTTCATAAAATAAGTTTACGGCTTACGTATTAGTTATTAGTTATTAGTTATTAGTTATTAGTTATTAGTTATTAGTTATTAGTTATTAGTTATTAGTTATTAGTTATTAGT